>ONDU01000067.1 GCA_900316615.1 uncultured Eubacteriales bacterium
TCCACGTCTTACGTTAGGCATTACAAGAAGCTTTTTGTCAACCTTTTCAAGGTCGGCTATAACTCCTACTGTCTGTATTATGGTATTGCTCAAAAGCTGATTGTAGGTTATGGTCTTAGGCATATGAACTATCTTGTTAAGAGGTGTTCCGTCTGCTTCTATTTTTTCATAGTCACAGCACGAAAACTCAACATTGTTCTTTTTCATAAAGTCAAGCTGTCTTTCAAGCTTGTTGGGAAGCCAGATGTCATCTGCGTCCAGGTAGGCAATATATCTTCCTTTTGCAGCTTCAAGTGCTTCATTTCTTGCAATAGCCGCTCCGCTGTTTTCATTAAGCTTTATATATTTTATACGGCTGTCTTTTTTTGCATATTCGGCAATAATATCGGCACTGTTGTCAGGAGTGCAGTCATCGGCAAGAATAAGCTCCCAGTTTTCATATGTCTGTGCCTGTACGCTTTCTATTGTGAGGGGAAGGTATTTCTCACAGTTGTACACGATACCAGTCTTTTATGCTTTCTTCAAGCGTGTAGTGGAACTTGTATCCGCAAGAAGCAAGCTTTTTTCCGCTTATATTCGTTGAAACCATAAGCTTTTTAACTCTTGCAGGGTGTATTCCTATTTTTTTGCCGCCGATAGGTCCTAAAATTGTAGCTGCTGTCATAAGAAGCCAGCCGGGGATAAGGAAAATATGCCTTTTCATATCGGTAGCTGACATCATAGCTTCGCATATTTTGTCTATGCGGTAAGCAGGCTCAAACGTACAGTTGAATATTTCCTGTCCCTTGAAGCTGTTGTCTATCATTCTGTATTTGAAAAATCTTACAAGCTCTTTTACATATACGCACGCCTTTATGGTATCACGTCTGCCTGTATAGAAGAAGTATCTTTTTCTTATTCCCCAGTAAAGTCTGGTAAAGTTTCCGTGCTCGCCCTTTCCGTATACAACTCCCGGACGTGCTATCGTAAGCTCTCTTTCCTTATCCCTCGACTGCCAGCCCTGATGTATCTTTTCAGCTACAAGCTTGCTTATTCCGTAAGGCGTGTTAGGGGTAGGGAGTGTTGTTTCTTCCTTCAAATCCTCTGCCGCACCGTAGGGAGCTATTGAGCTTGTAAAGAGAATTTTGTTTATATTATACTTTTCTGCAAAAGCTACAACATTTTCCGCACCGTATATATTTGTTTCAAAATATTCGTAATCAGGATGTCCCGGTGTTCTGTGTACCGCAGCAAGATTGAATATAACGTCATCGGGTGTAGGCTCAAAGTCAAACTCTATCGGCTTTCTTACATCAAGCCTTATATACTCGACACCATCGTTTTTTTCTACTACTCCGGGAACTACTCCCTCTTCGCCCGGCATAACTATATCCAAATCGTAAATTTTATCACCGGGTTTTACAACCTCGTCTTTTAGTAAATGAATCAAATGCGTTCCTATAAAACCGGAACCTCCGAAAATAATGTAATTCAAGCTATATTCTACCCCTTAATATATATTTTCCTTTACGGAATTTCACTTAATATCAGTCACGACAGAAAATATCCCTTGTATAAACCTTGTCCGATACATCATCAAGGCAGCTGTCGTAACGGTTAGCCAGTATAACATCACACTTTTTCTTGAATTCTTCTATATCATTTACTACCTTGTTTCCGAAGAAGGCTGAGCCGTCTTCAAGAGTAGGCTCATAAACAATTATTGTCACGCCCTCGGCTTTTATCCTTTTCATAACTCCCTGTATACTGCTCTGACGGAAGTTATCGCTGTTACTCTTCATTGTAAGACGGTATACACCAACCGTGCATTCTCTGTCTTTATCTATATCCTTTCCGTAGCCGCTGTAATCATAATATCCTGCTTTGTTCAGAACTCTTTCTGCTATGAAATCTTTTCTTGTTCTGTTGCTTTCTACTATTGCTTCAATCAGGTTTTCGGGAATGTCCGCATAGTTTGCAAGAAGCTGCTTTGTATCCTTGGGCAGACAGTAGCCGCCGTATCCGAATGACGGATTATTGTAGCAGTCGCCTATTCTGGGGTCAAGACAAACTCCGTCAATTATCTGCTTTGTATTAAGTCCTTTCAGCTCTGCATAGGTATCCAGCTCGTTGAAATATGAAACTCTGAGTGCAAGATATGTATTTGCAAAAAGCTTTACCGATTCTGCCTCTGTAAAGCCCATAAACAGAGTGGTTATATCTTCCTTTAATGCTCCCTCCTGCAAAAGCTCCGCAAAAGTATGAGCCACTTTTACGAGTCTTTCGTCCTCCATATCCGTTCCCACTATAATTCTTGAGGGGTAGAGATTGTCATAAAGAGCCTTGCTTTCTCTTAAAAACTCGGGGCTGAATATTATATTTTTGCTTCCTGTTTTTTCTCTTATCGACTTTGTATAACCTACGGGTATAGTACTTTTTATTACCATAATAGCATTAGGATTGTACTTCATTACCAAAGATATTACAGCTTCTACAGCCGATGTATCAAAGAAATTCTTCTTGGAATCGTAGTTTGTCGGTGTAGCTATTACTACAAAATCAGCATTTCTGTATGCTGTCTCTGCATCAAGAGTTGCCGTAAGGTTAAGCTTTTTCTCACAAAGATATTTCTCTATATAATCGTCCTGTATCGGAGATTTTCGGTTATTTATGAGATTTACCTTTTCCTCAACAACATCAACTGCCGTTACTTCGTGATTCTGACTTAAAAGTGTAGCTATCGACAAGCCTACATAACCTGTTCCTGCCACGGCAATCTTATACTTCTTATCCATTTTTCGTCTTCTCCCCTTCTGTCATTCTTTGACCATTGTGCACAAGCATTTATGTGCAGATTTTTAAGGCTTACATATACCATAAATATATTTTTTACAAGGTTCTTTACTACGGCTTTTATTTCCGTTTGTAAAGCTTTTAGGGTTTATCTCATTAAAAAAAAGACCTGTAACTTCGTATCAGAAATTACAGGTCGCTCCACTTTCTAAATCATATGCAACTGAAGTTCTGAGTAAAAAATGTAAACGACAGTCTCTAAACAAGACTCCGCAGCCACACTCCCAGCTGTCAATCGAAAATATTTACGGATTAATAAAACGACATTACCTTATAAAAACAATATCTGTAGACAACTGCCCGAACATAAAACAAGATGCTGTTTCCAGCATCTGCCCAACAGCCTGATGTCTGTTCCTTAACCCTAAACGACAAGCACATAAACTATACATTTGTTTAAATAAACATGGTGCCGGTGGCCGGACTCGAACCGGCACGGTATCGCTACCGGTGGATTTTGAGTCCACTACGTCTGCCAATTCCATCACACCGGCACAACACTATGTATTATAAGCTATGCTTCTTTTTTTGTCAAGCCGTTTTTTTATTTTGAATATGATTTAACTTTCTTTCTCCACAATAAACAAACTTGTAATATTCATAAAAAATTTATTATTCAAAAATCATATCAAATAATTTTACGCTGCTCCTGTATAAAATGCTCTGACGGGCTTTGTGCGTGGCTGCGGCGATTGCCGCCTCGTGTGAATACACGAGGATAAAAATTGCGAAGCAATTTTTTGTCAGAATACTTGTATTCTGACCGGCAATCGCCGCAGTCACGCACAAAGCCCAAAATAAGTTTACACATGATAAAAACTGCTGCAAAATGCCAGAAAGCGTCCAACGCTTTCTGGCGAAGCTTTACTCTAAGTTAGAAAATTACTCAAGAAAAGCAATATCGGTATCGGTAGCAAGGTTATCCAGTCCGTACAGAATAAGCACATCTCCGAAGTGTTCGTTCTTTGCAAGCTCAGACACAGGTTTTTTATAATACCTGAGATCTACCATTAATATTTCGCTGTAATTATCAGCTAAGAACGGAACAAAACAATGAGAGAATGAATCCTTTATGACAAGAAGTCTTGTATTGGCAGGAGCGTTGCCGTTCTTGACTTTTGTAAGAGCGTGATTTCCGTCAAGGAAAACAGGGTACTTATCATCTTCATTCAGATGCTCCTTAAAGAATATTGTGTTATACTCTTTTGTTTCGTTTCCCTCAGTGATGCTCACATTTATATCTTTCCAGCCGTTACTGTACCAGAGATCTATATCATCTGAGGGGGTAAGCCAAAAAGCACCTGTGGAATACGTTGTTCCGTAAAAGTCTCCGTAGGTTTCACGGGAATACTGTATTCCCTGATTATATGACAGATGCTTTCTTGTAAACAGTTCATTATATGCAAGAAAAGCGGCATATGATGTCCAGTGATGGTCGGTTTTGTAATAAAGCTGATGTCCCTCACTTGAAGCCTGCTTCATAAGACCTCTGAGATCTATAAAATCCATATTACCTTTATTTTCTTCTATAATTCCAAAATATTTATCGTCCCTGTATTTTTTATGCAGTAACGGAAGCTTTGATTCTTCTATATAACCTGTACTCGGAACAACCATAAGCGTAGCATTGAAATTATTTTTTTTGATAAACTCTGCAAAAATCTTTACATTCTTTTCAATGTTGTTATCCTTTTCCACAGGGTCGTTTATAAGATAACCGTCACTGCCGAAATATACGCCTTTCAGACCGTTTCTTCCGCTTGCAAGGTCATAATATGAGTTTACACCTACATAAAAATCCCTGAAAGGTATATGGTCAGTAATATAGTTTTCGGTATCATCTGTAAAGCTTCCGTCAAAAAGCGTTGTAAGCGAAAATGACGGTGCATCTGCAAGATAACGCTTTTCGTTTTTGGAATACGGCAGCTTCGGAAGCACAAAAAACAAAATGCACATTCCGAATACAAATGCTATGAAAATAAACGTTATTACATATTCCTTATAATCAGATTTATCTGTTTTAATTATGTTTTGCGTCAGATTAGCGTCTTCGATTTTCTGTTTTTTATCACTCATAAAGCAACTGCCTCCGTTTTATTATAAGCGTAACTCATAGGGCATCAGAATCTGAAATACAGGAACGGGTTGTAAGAATTGCTTACAAGTGCAGACGTACATATCAACAGTATTATAACTGCAAATACCGTTTCCAAAAGCCAGCAGCATTTAAGCTTTTTAATTTTCCCGTCGTATATTTTTCTCGCAAGAGGTGTAGAGGCAACTCCTGCTGCCAGCAGAAGCGGCAAAAATCCTACAACCGTCACCATAGCATCATGACTTAAAATACCTTTTGAGAAATTGAACATACTTGCAAAAAAGCTTCCCATTTCTCCCATATCCTCAAAGTAGAACAGCGTCCAGCCGAATATTATAAGGATTATTGAATAAATGTGCTTTACAAATTCAGGCAGCTTTTCAAGTATCTTTTTGAGTATAAATTTTTCAAGAATTAGTATAATTCCGAAATAAAGTCCCCACAGTACAAAGTTATAACTTGCACCATGCCAAAGACCTGTCAAAGCCCACACAACAAAAATGTTGAATATGTTTCTTTTCAGACCTTTTCTGTTTCCGCCAAGCGGTATATAAACATAATCCCTGAACCATGTTCCAAGTGAAATATGCCATCTTCTCCAAAATTCGGTAATAGACTTTGAAATATACGGATAGTCAAAGTTTTTAAGAAATTCAAAGCCGAACATATTTCCAAGTCCGCACGCCATATCGGAATATCCGCTAAAATCAAAATATATCTGAAAGGTGTACGCTATAATTCCTACCCAGTTTGCCAATACACCGTTAGTATCCATAGAAGGACGCAACGTATCCCAAAGAAGCCCCATATAGTTTGCTATAAGAACTTTCTTTCCCAAGCCTATTATAAAACGCTTTACACCCATAGTAAACATATCGAGCGTTTCTTTTCTGTTATTTAGCTGATGTGCTATATCCCTGTATCTTACTATCGGTCCTGCTATAAGCTGAGGGAAGAGTGATACATAAGTACCAAAAGAAATTATATTCTTCTGAACATCGGCTTCCTTTCTGTAAACGTCTATCGAATAAGACATAGTCTGGAAGGTATAGAAAGAAATACCTATCGGCAAGGGTATTTTAAAATCCGGAATGTTCAGAAACGGAAGTACATTCAATGTACCCGCAACCATACCCGAATATTTAAATATACCCAAAACGGTAAGATTTATAATCACCGAAGAAATTACAAAAGCTTTAGCCTTTTTTCTGTCGGTATCACGGTATTTGCCTATAAAATATCCATGGGTATAATCCACCACAGTTGAAAAAATCATAATCCACGTAAATTTAGGCTCTCCCCAGCCGTAAAACACAAGATTTACCGCAAAAAGAACAGCATTCCTGAATTTTACAGGGGTAATATAATAAATCAGCAGTACTACGGGCAGATATAAAAATAAGAAAAGTAAACTTGAAAATACCATTTAATTTCCCCCAAACAGCAGGGCTGTCACACTGAATACACAAAATCCATATGCAACAGCCCGTAAGCATCGTTCCGATTAAAATTTACCTGAATCCGTGAAACTCAGCAAGCAACAAAGCGCTGCACCAGTCCCAAAAAGGTATTCGCCCAGGCATTGCTTCTGCTGATAGAAAGAAAAAGCTG
>ONDU01000084.1 GCA_900316615.1 uncultured Eubacteriales bacterium
AAGACAGGTGGTAATAGTTTGTTTCATATTCTTGAAGAACACAGAGGCTTCTGGGGACAGATTGCACGTCTTGCAAAAAATGAGCTTATCAAAACCTATAAGGGTGCTTTTATAGGACCTCTCTGGGCAGTAGTTAAGCCCTCGTTCACGCTGTTTGTATATTGGTTTGCGTTTGCACTCGGCTTTAAAGAGGCCGATAATGTAAAGGTGGCAATAAACGATACAACGGTTATATTCGACCGCTTCATATTTATGCTCGCAGGCTTTGTGCCCTGGTTCTTTATGCAGGACAGCATAATTTTCGGAATGAAATCCATAAGGGCAAACAGGCATTTTGTAACTAAAATCTCCTTCCCTGTTTCCACAATTATGAGCTATACACTTCTGTCAAAGCTGTATGTACATATGTTCCTTTCTGCAATTATGCTCGTTATAATCGGAGGAGTACTGGGGTTAAGCTGGTATGCACTGCAGCTGCTTCTGCTTATGCCGCTTATGTTTTTCTTCTTCCTCTTTCTGTCGTGGACAACCGCTCCGATGGCAGCCTTCAGTATGGACTTTGAAAATATGGTCATGTCAGTCATGGCAGGCATATTCTGGCTTTCCGGAATTATCTACAACTCTTACGATATGCCCAACCATATATTGAATAAGTTTATGTACCTTAATCCGATAAACTTCTTTGCAAACAGCTACAGAAAGGCTGTACTGTACAATCAGTTTTTCTGGAACAATACAACTGAACTTCTCATTTTCGGCGTTGAGTTTGTTCTGGTGTTTATACTCGGTGTATATAACTATAACCGTCTGCGTAAGAGAATACCCGATGTGCTTTAAGAAAGAGGTATATTGATTATGGCTCAGAATAAAACTATGATTAAGTTTGACCATGTGTCAAAGGACTATATACTTTTTAAAAATGACAGGGAACGTTTTAAGTCTCTGTTTTTCAAACCTACTAATGCAAAACACCATATGGCTCTCAACGATGTTTCAATAGAAATATTCGAGGGCGAAAGCGTCGGCATTGTAGGCGACAACGGTGCAGGAAAATCCACTATGCTTAAAATGATTACCGGAGTGGCTTTTCCGAACAGCGGCGAGGTAACTGTCAACGGTACGGTTGCCGCACTGCTCGAGCTTACTGCGGGCTTTGCTCTGGAAATGACCGGAAGGGAAAATATATATCTGCGTGGATATACTCTCGGTCTGAAGGACGCATATATAAAGGAAATCGAAGAAAAAATAGTGGAATTTGCAGAGCTTGACGATTATATGGATCAGCCCGTCCGTACATACTCAAGCGGTATGAAAATGAGGCTCGGATTTGCTATAAACGTAAATATAGACCCCGACATTCTCGTTATAGACGAAGCTCTCAGCGTCGGAGATGCAACCTTCAAAAAAAAGTGCAAGGAGAAAATATCAGATATAATCAAGCATGGAAAAACGGTTCTTTATGTAAGTCATTCCGAGGATAGTGTAAAGGAAATGTGTACAAGAGCCATATACCTCAAAAAAGGAGAGGTGCGTTTTCAGGGCGATGTGGAAAAGGTCTTTGAGGTATACAAGTCAGATAAGGAAAAAAGTAAGAGTAAGGGAAAAGAAAAGAAAAAGTAATTTCTGACGTTTTGATAAGTTTTACGGCTTCGCTGAAGCACAGGCGATTGCAGCCGAAAAAAGCCGTGCTTTTTTCGGACAAAGGGGAAAATCCCCTTTGAAATATTTGCGGATTTTCCGCAAATATCTGCAATCGCCGCAGCGTAGACGGAAGCTTTGATTTTTTATATATGGAAGCTAAGGTATAATCCTTGACGGATTTTTAAGATTTCGGAAAATTAAGACTATCAGAAAAGGTTTATTCTTATTATATAATGAAAGGTAAGTGATGACGGTATGGTAACAGCGGTAATTTTTGCGGGCGGTGTAGGAGCAAGAATGAAGTCTACGGGAATTCCAAAGCAGTTTATAGAGGTAGACGGCAAGCCCATAATTATAAGAACGCTGGAAAATTTTCAGTATCATTCCGAAGTGGACAACATAGTTATTGCCTGTCTGGATACGTGGATAAAAAAGCTGAAGGAATATATAAAGAAGTACAACATAACAAAGGTAAGGAGCGTAGTGCCCGGCGGGAAAAACGGACACGGCTCCATACACAACGGACTTATAGCGGCTAAGGAGTTTTCCAAAAAGGATACGGACATTGTTCTGATATGCGACGGCGTAAGACCGCTTCTTTCGGATAAGCTTATTTCGGACTGTATAAGAATTGCGTGGAAATATGAAACAGCAGTACCCGTAACCCCCAGTATAGATTCCGTTTTGGAAAGCAGTGACGGACAGACGTGCCGCAGGAGTCTTCCCAGAAATGAGATGTTCATTACGCAGGCACCGCAGGGCTATACAATGAGAAAAATTATGTGGGCACACGATGAAGCCGAAAAGCGTAATATACTCAATCCGGTTTCAAGCTCGGAACTGCTTATAGAGCTTGGCGAAGAGGTTCACATATTTATAGGCGACAGGGACAATATAAAGGTAACCACGCCGGAGGATTTGAGATTTCTGAGAGCATATTATTACTACAGACAATACGAAAATTTTGCAAGAGAGGACGCACTTTATGGAACAAAAAATCAATACTCTCGTTCATGAGTATATTTATGAAGATATTCTCTCTGTTGCAAATGCGGAGCTTCCTTGGGAGAAGATGAAGAACAGCACTATACTTATAACGGGAGCGGCAGGCTTTATAGGCTACTATCTTACTATGGCTATGCTTATAAGGAATGACCTTTACAATGATAATATAAAAGTTCTTGCACTGGTAAGAAACAGACAGAAGAGTGAAAAGCGTTTCGGTGATGTTATTAAGCGTGATGATATAGAGCTAATTGTGCAGGACGTGTGCGAGGACATAAGGACAGATAAAAAAGCTGACTACATCATTCATGCGGCAAGTCAGGCGAGTGCATATTTCTTTGAAAATGACCCCGTAGGAACAATAGACGCAAATCTTACGGGAACATACAAGGTTCTGGAATACGCAAGGGTCTGTAATGCGGTAACGCTGTTTGTATCAAGTCTTAAGGTTTACGGCAGACTGCATACAGGAAAGGAAAAAATTGAGGAAACGGATATAGGCTATCTGGATCATACCTCCTACAAGAACTGCTATGCACAGGGAAAAAGAGCCTCGGAAACACTTTGTGCTTCATTCAATAAACAGTACGGCATGAGCATAAAGATTGCAAGACCCAGCTATATTTACGGAGCTTCAAGTCTGAATGATGACAGGGTATGGGCACAGTTTATAGCTAATATCGTAAGAAATGAAAATATACTGCTTAAAAGTGCAGGAGCTCCGTACCGTTCATTTTGCTATGTAACGGATACTGCGGCGGCACTTCTGAAAATACTTCTTGACGGAAAGGACATATATCCCTATAACATAGCGACAGAAAAATCAAACGTTACCATAAGAAATTTTGCAAGGGCGGCAACAGAAGCTTTTCCCGAAAAGAAGCTTTCGCTTTCGTTTGCCAACAAGGAGGACGAAAAGGAGCCTGTCAGCTCTCTTATGGAAACTACGCCTGAAATTCTTGACAGCACACGTCTTAACTCCATAGGCTGGAGTGCAAGGGTTGACCTCAAGGAGGGAATAAGGCGTGCGGTAAGGATAGTGGAGCTTCAAAACCGCTGATATATGAGGAGAAAAAATGGAAATTAACAAGGTTTTGGGGCAGTATGAGCTGGACTGGGCGTGTCATGCTGCCTGTTACGAGGAATATCCTTACGATAAATTAAAGAATAAGGTTGTATATGTTGCAGGCGGTCAGGATTTTTTTTCGAGAGCAGTCGTATATTTTCTCTTTGCACTCAATGACCTGCGGAAGCTTGACATAAAAATAAATCTTGTCGCGGATAACACTTCCGTAATAGACAGGGTTTTTCAGGTCTTTTTAAAAAGAGAGGATTTCACGTTCAGACTTTATGATGAGTTTGAAGCATCTGCAAACAGTGCGGACATATACATATATACAGGCTGCTGCGGAAAAGCACTTGACCGTTTGCCTGAGATGTTTTTCAGTGAAATCTCTGCCGTAAAGAAGCATCTTGAAATTGCAGGAAAGCTGAAAGTCAGCAGGTTTATACATCTTTCGGATTACAGGGTATACGGCAAGGTCGAAAGAGGTATGGCAATATCGGAAAACGAGTACGGAACCGTTGACTTTACAAAGGGAAGCGGCTATGATGCCGAGCTTATGCAGACGCTTGAAGCATTGGTTTCCATATATGCAAAGAAAAACGGGTTTTCATATATAATTCTCAGGTCAGGAATACTGCTGGGAGCTTGTACACAGTTTGACGAAAATCTTTTCAGCGATATGTTACACAGTTTGACGAAAATCTTTTCAGCGATATGTTTATGGCTGTTGCACAGGACAAGCCCTTTGAGATTATCAGGTCAAGAAAGAAATATTCGTTTACATACATAAATGATTTGTTCGATACACTGCTTCGCTGTATGAGCCGGCTTAAGGTAAACCATGTATATAATGTGGTAAGCAAGGGATTTACCTTATCCACCGGTACGCTTGTTGAGAAAATATATGACCTTTACCCCGACAAATGCAAAATAAAGCTTGTAGATATAGGTCGTGAGCCTGATTACGGCGTGGCAATGAACGCTCAGAAGCTTGAGGCTTACGGCTTTGAGCCTGAAATTACCGTTGACGAAATAATTCAGCTTATGGTTTCGTCCTGTATGAATGAAAGCGAGCTGTTTCTCTATCAAAATTCGCATAACGGAAAGCTTAAGAATGTACAGAAAATATTGCTGGGCTATCTGCT
>ONDU01000024.1 GCA_900316615.1 uncultured Eubacteriales bacterium
ATTGTCTGAAACAGAAATTTTGTAATTTCCGCTGAGTGTACCTGTCAGTATATCACCGTCTTTTGCGGTATAGTCGCCTGTCAGCTTGCTGAGGTCAACCACAGATTTAAGGGTACGGGTAAGACCGTCTGCTGAGGTTGTGTCGATAAGGCTCGGGTCTATGGTTACTTCACCGCAGGAACCGTCAGCGGGATCGCCACAACCGATATGAGTGGTCTGTTCGGCGTCTCCTTTTATAGCTGTTACTTTGGTTATCGTGTCTTTAATGGTTATCGTACCGCCGTGTCCATAAGTACCTGTGCCTATAGCGGCAGAATAGGAAGTAAATGCACCTGATGTTGCGGTAATCGTACCGCCCTCAAGAATGATGTTACCGTTGTCCATTTCATAACCGCCGCCTATGCCACAGGAATAACCGTTGTTGCTCGCATTGAGTGAACCGTCACCCTTGATAGTAAGGGTCTTTTCGGGAGCGATATATATACCCGGATATAGCTTGTGGAAACCTCTGACATTGTTTTCGCCCTCAAGTATGAGTGTCGCATTACCCGGACAGCTTATACCTGCCCATTGATAGATGTAATAGTCTACGCCGTTGATGGTTACATTTTTCAGCGTTACGGTTGCATTGTCCTCAACAGAAACCTTGTAATTTCCGGCAAGTGTACCTTTCAGAATATTTCCGTTTTTCGCAACGACATTTCCCGTTACTTTGCTGAGGTCAATCACATTGGTTAAAATGACATCTTCTGCTGTAGCGGGTTGTGTGCCGTCAGCGTCAAAGAACAAATTACCGCAGACTGTACACTTATAGTATTCGAGGTTGCCGTCCGTTTCGCCTACGGGCAGAACTTCGTCCACTTTTTCCATTGTATGACCGAGTGCTTCTATCGTTTTTGCTTCACGGCTGAGTTCTTCGCCACATTCTGTACAGTAGGTTACTAAATCATAGCTTCCGTTTTCTGTACAGGTAGCTTCTATTCTGTCTTCTTCTCTTGTAGCTGTTTCATCGTGCTTGCAGGCATTATCAAAATATCCTCTTGCACTCATATAATACCAGTAAGCCGACTTTGCAAGGTCTTTCATTGTACTGTCAACACCGAAATCTCCGAGTGCCGTCATAAAATAGTCCATTGCAGAATAGTTATAAGACTGTCCGCTTATTGTAAAGGTCTGATACCTTGCAAGCTCATATGCAGGAATATCGGAAATTTCAAAGTATACAACAGGAAACTTACGCTCTGAATATTCAGCATTCTGCAAGCCTTCCTTTGCCTCATCATAAACAGCCTGCTCACTTACTGTGTAGTAGTGTCTTAAAGAGGTCTGTGAGAGCAATACCAAGGTTGAGTTCTGATACTCAAGTCCGAAAGTATCGCTATTTTCAGCCATATTGCTTACAGCCTTGCCCTCATTTTCACTGTCACTGAGTATAGCATTCTGAATATCCTCTGCGGTAACGTCAGCCATTGTATAATCAAGGTCTGCGTTTGCAGGCTGAGCTGTGTTTATTCCGAATACTGTCTGTGATTTTGCACCGTAGTCAAGTAATTTGTTAACCAAATCAACTAATACGGTATTGCTGCTGTAATCTGAAGTGGGGTCTAAAATCTGGTCAGCATACTCACGCACACTGAATGTTTCCTCTGTGGTAAATTCAGGTGTGCTGACTGAATTTATCGGATTACCGCTGTCGCCTGATGGAAATTCGGGTGTATTGTCTGAGCAAAGCGAGAATGCTGCGTTGATTTCACAGGACATCTCCGCAACTGCAACATTACAGGCTACCTTGAAGTAACCGTTTTTGTAATAATCGTTGTAGTTCTCACTATTAATGGTTACATTGCAAGCGGAAATGTCTGTATGAGGTGCAGGCTCTGTCTCCCACTCAAAAGCAGCCTCAAGGGTTTTTGTACCGTTTTTAATGGCAAGACGGTCTGTGTCATCTACTTTGATAAAGTAGTTCAGACCTATATCGCCATTAAGGGTAAGTGAATGTCCCTCAACAGAACATTCTCCCAAATCGACTGCACCCGCTGTAATCGGTACGGCTGTAAACAAGCCTGCAACCATAAGCAAAGCGAGTAAAATACTTATTGGTCGTCTGATTTTTCGCTTCATAAAGAAAGCCCTCCTTTAAAATAAATATAATAAAATAAAAATCCACAAATACCGATTTAATCGTCTTTTATTTGTTTTGGGAAATCTGTACTTGTGAATTTAATGTACATATATTTTTTGTGTTTTTGGGAAAAATCTATCTGATATTAATTTTACTATGAATTTCACTTGAATTCAAGTATGTAAATAATTTTTTTTATAACAAATAACAAAATAAAGTACATTATTTCCCAACACGGTTCTATGACCAAATCCTCAGCACGCTTTCATAAACTGCTCATCTTGTAAACATGTTTTAAATGCTTTATGTATCTATACTAAACATTATACAGCATTTGAGGCATAAAATAAAGTCATAATAAATCTGAAAAGAGGTTTTTTTATGGCTATTAAAAGTTTATCTATAAGAATTGATGAAGAAATGCTTCACAAATTACACGTTGTTGCCGATTATGAGGGACGTTCCGCAAACAGTCAAATACTTATATTAATCAGGGACGCAATAGAAAAATATGAGGAAAAACACGGAAAAATAACCTTGAATTAATTATTGTTAAAGCAATAGCAATAAAAATAAAAATTAAATATTTTAATTTTTATTGAATTTTAAGCGTGTATATGTTATCATATGACAAACAGTAACAAAAATATAATAAGAATTCGGAGGTTTAGTATGAATATTACAAATGACGTTAAATATGTGGGAGTGAACGACCATAAAATTGACCTTTTTGAAGGTCAGTATGATGTTCCCAACGGTATGGCATACAATTCATATGTTATAGTTGATGAAAAAATTGCCGTTATGGATACTGTAGACCGTAATTTCACACACGAATGGCTTAACAATATAGAAGATGCTCTTGAGGGAAGAAAGCCCGATTTTCTTGTTGTTCAGCATATGGAGCCTGACCATTCGGCAAACATCAAGAACTTTATGAAGAACTATCCTGAAGCTACCGTTGTTTCATCTTCAAAGGCATTTACTATGATGAGGAATTTCTTCGGCACTGAGTTTGAGGACAGAAGAATTGTTGTAGGCGAGGGAGATACTCTGGAGCTTGGAGAGCATACTCTTACATTTGTAGCCGCTCCTATGGTTCACTGGCCAGAGGTAATAGTTACTTATGACAGCAAAGACAAAATACTGTTCTCTGCTGACGGCTTCGGAAAGTTCGGTGCTTTGGACGTTGACGAGGACTGGGCTTGTGAGGCAAGAAGATACTACATAGGCATAGTAGGAAAGTACGGTGCTCAGGTACAGGCTCTGCTCAAAAAGGCTGCAAAGCTTGACATTCAGATTATATGCCCCCTGCATGGCCCTGTTCTCACCGAAAACTTAGGCTATTACATCGGTCTGTATAACACATGGTCAAGCTACGGCGTTGAAAGCGACGGCATAATGATAGCTTATACCTCAGTTTACGGAAACACGAAAAAGGCTGTTGAAATTTTTGCTGAAAAACTTCGTATAAAGGGCTGTCCCAAGGTTGTTGTAAACGACCTCGCCCGCTGCGATATGGCCGAGGCTGTAGAGGACGCTTTCCGCTACGGCAGAATTGTCCTTGCAACGACCACATACAACGCAGATATTTTCCCGTTTATGCGTGAGTTTATAAACCATCTCACAGAACGTAACTTCCGCAACAGAACAATAGGTATCATTGAAAACGGCTCATGGGCACCTATGGCTGCAAAGGTTATCAAAAAAATGCTTGAGGGCTGCAAGAACATTACCTACACCGACACAACCGTTAAAATTATGTCCGCCCTGAACGATGCAGGCAAGGAACAGCTTGAGGCTCTTGCAAACGAGCTTTGTATGGATTATCTCGCTCAGCACGACGAAACCGCCGACAAGAACAATATGTCAGCACTGTTCAACATAGGCTACGGTCTGTATGTTGTTACCTCAAACGACGGCAAAAAAGACAACGGTCTTATAGTAAATACCGTAACTCAGGTTACAAGCTCCCCCAACAGGGTTGCAGTATGCATAAACAAGCAGAACTACTCACACCATACAATTCAGCATACAGGCGTTATGAATGTAAACTGTCTTTCCGTTGAAGCTCCATTCAAGGTATTTGAAAACTTCGGCTTCCAGAGCGGCAGAAACGTTGATAAGTTCGCCGACTGTGAGCCTCTCCGCTCCGACAACGGACTTATATTCCTGCCCAAGTATATCAACTCATTTATGTCGCTCAAGGTTGATGACTATATAGACCTTGACACACACGGAATGTTCATATGCAGTGTTACGGAAGCCCGTGTTGTTTCGGATAAGGAAACTATGACCTATACCTACTATCAGAACAACGTCAAGCCCAAGCCTCAGACAGAGGGCAAAAAGGGCTGGGTATGCAAGGTCTGCGGATATATCCACGAGGGCGATTTACCCGATGATTTCATATGTCCCCTGTGCAAGCACGGCGTTGCCGATTTTGAACCCATAGGCTAAAATGACCAGACCCCCGAAAGTTAGACTGCAAACTAGCTTTCGGGGGTATTTTTATATCAAAGTATAGCTGCGAAATAAAAAAGCAGTTGGTCATGGAATATATGGAAAGAGAAGCAGGTTACGATTATTTAACAAAGAAATATGAGATGCCAAATACATTGGCAGCAGAACGATGGATAAATGTATACAAAGCAGTTGGATAAAAAGAATAACTATTAAAATAAAAGTCAATAGAAAAAATCAAAAAATTGAAAAAGTTTTCAAAAATCAGGATTAGCAAAAAATCGTATGACAAACAGAGCGACCGATAAGTTGCTCAAAAAAAGAAGTATTCAAAGAATAAGATTAGGTTTCATATTCTTCGCCGGTAGTTTGCAAGTGGTAAATCACCCTGACGAGTTTTTTGCAGGTATGAGAGATTGCGACATTTTAATGCTTACCCTCTTTGCGTTTCTTTTACAAATAATCCGTAAAGTCAGGAGACCGATTGCAAACAAACTTTGTCGCATTAAAAAAAGCATATCTGAGGTGTGTTTGTAACTGCTGAATATTTTTATATGGAAATATATTTCAAAGGTTCGACTTCCGTCAGGGGATTGAAAAATGATGTCATGTTAAAAATCCCGTATTTTTGGACTTCATATCTGTTTACTTTTTTGCAATGACTATGAGTTTTTCGATATTCGATGCTTCAGCCTGAATTATAACTGTCTGAAATTGAGTGGAATTGTTCATCAGATGCCTAAATAAATGACGGAAATATCATTGTAACCGTTGCTTTTTCTGTGGTAAAAATATTTTCTGCTATTTACTTTCCGTATTAAAAATGTTACTATTTTATGGTAAAGTAAAGCCGACAAGTGAATAAAAGTATTCACTTATAAGAAATATAAAGGGGGAATGAGGTTGAAAAAGGTAAAATTTGATATTTCTACTACACATATAATTATGCTGAGTTTTCTTATAGCTGTATTTATCGGAAGTCTGCTTCTTTCATTGCCGATAAGTACATCTGACGGAACAGCGGTACAATACATAGATGCTCTTTTTACAGCGACAACATCAATATGTGTAACAGGACTTGTCACACTTCCGACATTCAGTACGTGGAGTGTTTTCGGGCAGGTAATCATTCTGATTATGATACAGATAGGCGGTCTGGGGATAGTTGCTATTATGTCAGGCATTCTTATCAGCTTTAACCGTCGGTTCGGACTGAAAGACAGGATACTGCTTCAGGATGCGTTTAACCTGAGTTCTTTATCAGGAATAGTCAGATTTCTAAAAAAAGTACTGGCAGGTACATTTATTGTTGAAGGTTCGGGTGCGTTGTTATATATGACAGTGTTTATACCCGAATACGGTTTAAAAGGAATATGGATATCGGTATTCAATGCCGTTTCGGCATTTTGTAATGCAGGCATAGATATTATGTCAGAAGACAGTTTATGTCCGTATGTATTGAATCCGATGGTCAACTTTGTTACAAGCCTGATGGTTATTCTTGGAGGAATAGGCTATATTGTCTGGTGGGACGTTATAAGGGTAGCACGGTATTTTCCCGAAAAGAAATGCCGATGCTTTTCTCTGCTGTCGTTGCACAGTAAGCTTGCTCTGACAACGACAGCTATATTGCTTGTTTTGGGAACAGCAGGATTTTTTGCGTTTGAATACCACAATCCGCTGACAATTGGAAATTTATCATTCTTGGAAAAATTACAGGTATCCTTTTTTCAGTCGATGACAACAAGAACCGCAGGATTTGCCTCTGTACCTCAGCAGTATCTGACAAATCCGTCAGCCGTATTTTCTCTTTTTCTGATGTTCATAGGTGGTTCTCCCGTGGGAACTGCCGGAGGTGTAAAGACTGTGACAATGGCTGTTCTGATGTATTCAGCATTAGCAGCTATTCAGAACAGGCAGGAAGTTTCTTTATTTAAAAGAAGAATTTCCAGACAGGCAGTAAGCAAAGCGGTGGCTGTCGTTACGGTTTCTTTTATGATAATGTTTATTTCAATGATATTGCTTTCGGTTGTTACCAATGCAGATATAATTGATATTGCCTATGAAACGGTAAGTGCTACGGCAACTGTCGGACTGACAAGAAATCTTACGTCTTCGCTTAATAGCTGGGGAAAAATCATAATCATTATCACTATGTACCTTGGCAGAGTAGGGCCTATTTCCCTGCTTATTGCCTTTAATACAAAGAAAAATAAAAGCAATATTATAAAAGACCCTGTAGAGGAAATCAGTATCGGATAATTTATCCGAAAAATAAGGAGGAAAACAAAGTGGCGAACAGTAAGACATACGCTGTGTTCGGACTGGGAAGATATGGTCGTGCAGTAGCAAAGGAACTGGTAAGCAACGGTGCTGAGGTACTTGCGGTAGATATTGATGAAGAGAAAGTCAATGAAGCAATCACCGAAATTCCTTTTTGTAAGTGTGCAGATGTGACTGACCCTGAAGTGTTGAAACAGCTTGGTATTTCCAACATAGATGTTGTGATAATTTCTATGGCAACAAATCTTGAGGCAAGTGTTATGGCTACAATGCTTTGCAAGGAAATGGGAGTAAAAACAGTCATATCGAAATGCTCCAGCGAAATGAATTGTAAAATACTCGGCAAGATAGGTGCTGACAAGGTTATATTTCCAGAATGGGAGTCGGGAACAAGACTGGCAAAAAATCTTCTGAGCTCAGGGCTGGTGGATATTCTTGAAATATCCGCTGATGTTTCTATGGTAGAACTTGCGGTAAGACCTGAATGGGAAAACAAAAGTCTGCTTGAACTGAATCTTAGAAGAAAGTATTCTATAAACATTGTTGCTATTATTGAGAACGGAAAAGTCAACGTTAAGATTGACCCTGAAAAGCCTCTGAATAAGACAATGCGTCTTATCGTTATTGCGGATACGGCAAAACTCCGCAAGCTAAAATAATGTAATGTGATGTGCCAAACGCTCATAACACATTTATATTTAAGATAAAAAATTCCGACACTGACGGTATAAGGGGCTGACTCGTTTTGACCCGCCCCCGGAAAGTTAGATTGCGAACTGACTTTCCGGGGGGTCATTTTTACTTTTGAGCCAGCCACTTACTTCCTTATATAATTATTTATACTATATTTTATACAAAAACGGCATACATTAAAAAAATGCATGCCGTTTTTGTACGATGTTCAGAATTTTCTGTATGAAGTCAGAACCTGCCGAACAAAGCCGTTACCGGGTTATACGGAACAATCTCCCGGTGAGCAAGAATATTTCTTGTGATATTTTTCAGCCGAGGAAATAGTATTCTCAACAGATTTGCTTTTGGTGTTATAGTCTGCAAACATATACATACAGTAGCTTGTCTGAGCCTAAAACTCACTGAACAAGCCCGCCAGCGAAAATACTGCCGTATTGGAATTGTCAGCATTGCTTGATAATTCCAATTTATATATATGCATGTTTTTCGCAGAGTTTACTCAGAAAAACATTCTAACAAATTTTTATTTACATTTCAACACTTCTTTTAATTTTTATAGAAAAAATTTTTTTTACAGAGTTCCCTCATATATGAAAAAATCCTGTTATCTGCGATATTATCGCAGTAATTAGAATTATTTTTCAGGCTAAAAAAATACAGTATTCAATTTATTCATATTAATTCTTTTCAGTTCCAGTGAAGAATGAACATAGCGTTCCAAAGTAATTTTGGGAGTGGAATGACCTAAAATTTCACTTAATGATTTTATTTCAAATCCCGCTTCCACACATCTTGTCGCAAAAGTATGACGTAAAGTGTGGAAATGCACATTGTCAAGCTGACAGTCCTTACAGTATTTTTTAAATTTGTATTGCAGTGTTCGGGGTTCTGTAAATTTAGTTTCACTGCCTGTAAGGAAATAGGCTTGCGGATTGTGGGATAAAAATTTCTGACAAAGTGCAAGAAGATACTCATTCAAAGGAATAACTCTTGCGGAATAGTTGCTTTTGGGAACAGTGATAATAACTTTGGTTTTTTGTAAACTTTCACTGTCCTGTAATTGTATTCTTTGCATAGTAGCATTTACTGTCAGTGTTTTTTCTGCAAAAATGACTTCGGGAAAATATGATTTGTCATTATTTACCTGTAACTTAAGCGGACAGGCAAGGGTAACGGTAAGATGTAAAAAAATTTCTGTCTGAGCGGTTGAAATAATTTTCTGAAATGCACAATTTGTCATTACAGAAAAACAACTTGTAGCTATGACAATTAAAAGTTTCGGTCAAGCCTTTTTAAAGGCTTGTGGGGTTCAGGGGCAAAGCCCCTGATGGGATTTTTAAGGGCAAAGCCCTTAAACTCCTGAAAGGGTTGAATAATATGGACGATAGAATAAGAAAATTGATTAGGATAGTGATTGTGCTTATTGGAATAGGAATCCTTGTTTATCCGTCACTCAGTGAATTTTTAATGGAACGAAATTCCAGTCGTGCCATTGCTGTATATGATGATACAGTCAGTAAAATGCAGGCGGAAAAAATAAACGCATTGTTTGAGGAGGCAGAGAGCTATAACAAAAGACTTGCTGTATCGACAGGGTATGAAAAGCCCCCTGTCAATGCAGAGGGAAAACCTATAACTCGCGAAAGCTATCACAGTATTCTGAATTTAGAAAACAACGGTACGATGGGATATATTACCATTCCGAAAATAAACGAAACTATCCGTATTTTTCATGGAACGGAAGAAGCTGTTTTACAGGTCGGTGCAGGACATCTTGAAAGTACATCGTTTCCTGTTGGAGGAGCAGATACCCATGCCGTATTGTCGGGACACAGAGGTCTGCCGTCTGCCAATTTATTTACTGACCTTGACCGGCTGGAAAAAGGAGATGTCTTTTACATAAAAATCCTCAACAGAACCTTTTGTTATAAAATTGACAGGATTGTTACCGTATTGCCAAATGATACCACAGAGCTTGCCATTCAAAAGGGCAAAGACTATGTAACACTTGTGACCTGTACTCCATACGGTGTCAATTCGCACCGGCTTTTAGTCAGAGGAGAACGGACAGATTTTGATGAAACACAGGATATTCCTGTTTATCACAGTACAGTAGAATTAGGCACATTCTGGTCAAGACTGCCTGTTCAATACAGACATATGCTGATTGGTGTAGGTGCTATTATTGTATTTTTGATTTTGTGGACTTTAGGAAAATTTATTATCAGAACTGTAAAGAAAAGGAGGGAGTCCTAATCAAAGGGCAGACTTCCGGCAAGAGAATGAAAAATATCGTTTTGTACGATGAGGAAATCTTCATAATACAGAAAATGACATTATGCACAACCTCTGTGTTTACAGATTTTCGGTACATTTCTGAGTACAAAATTAAGAAAAGTGTGCAAGTTATTTTTTCTAACTTACACACTTTTATTGACAAAGATTCTTTTTATTTAAAAAGAATTACTGCATATTCTTTTCGTAGCTTTCAATCATTTTTTTGACCATCTGACCGCCGACAGAACCGGCTTCTCTTGAGGTAAGATGTCCGTTATAGCCCTGTTTGAGGTCTACACCAACTTCATTTGCACACTCCATTTTGAAGCGGTTCATAGCTTCTCTTGCCTCGGGTATATTTAACTGATTGTTGTTGTTTGATGATGACATAATAAAAAATCTCCTTCTGATGTTTATTCAGAGCAGGCATTTTTTCTGCTTAATTTCAGCCTGAGCCTTCTGTTTAAGAAACAGAATAAGCTCCAAGTTACCTGTTCTGCTTTTTTAATTCAATATATTTCAAATTTATAATTTAAACAACACCCAAATCTTATTGATGTTGTAATAATATTGTTTCTTTAAAATGATTTATTATAATATGTAATATATTGATATTATTTTTGTATATACTGGAATTTAAAAAATCAAATGACGGTTAAAGCCGCAGCCCTTGGCTTTATTATTTGTATAAAAAATAGTTTTTTTATACAAATATCATTGACATTTACAACAAAATGTTGTAGAATAAGTTTTGGAAATATGACTGAGTTAATACTTTGTCATACCGATAAAATAAAATTTTTAAATTGGAGGAATACTTATGAAAGCTAAAAAACGCCGAATACTTAGAAAAATTATAGCTTTGTCAATGGTAGCAATGATGTTGTCAGCACCGATGACACCGCTTGCAAACGTTGTAAGCTTCGGCACAAGTATTACGGCAAGTGCAAATGAATCAGCAGCTAAGCCTAGTATTATCACTACTGAGGCAGAGTTAGCTAATGTGAAAGTAGGAGACATTATTTGTCCGACTGAACGAATCGACCTTAAACAATCAGGAAGCACGATGATAAGTCTCAGAAATTATTATCAGACTGATTCCGGTCTTTATAATTTTGACGAAGGATTCGGCTCAACCAGCAATATATCATACTTTGGCTTTTATATTGGTGCCAACGCAGTCATTGGTATGGATCTTTCTGACACGACTTATGTTCCGTGTGTGTCACAGGATACAAGAGGTAATGCGTGGCGTGTTGTCGAAGCAGGCGATACATTAAAGCTTGAAGGCGTTAAGGCTGATATTTTGAGGGTTAGCAGCTTTGAAGAACTGGATATGGCAATTAATACGGTCGGTGCTGATTACATTATATTAGATGATGATATTGAGAGTTCGACGAATAATGACCTCACTATAAACAATGAATGCACCATAGATTTCAATCATCATGGGCTTTATATGGTTAATGACAGGAGACTTACTATAAGTGAAGACTGCTCGTCATGTACCTTTAAGAACGGTTATATTGAATCGGTAACAAATGGAAGGGATGCTGCTGTACATGTACTGGCTGACACAACATTTGATAATATGTTTGTTGTGTCCAACAGTAGTGACGGACACTCGACATTGAAATTCGGTAATGACTGTAATGTGGTTATCAAGGATACAACTATTGTTGCCAACTCAGACACGGGAAGAGGAATAGCTAAAGCAGATGGTGGTCTGGCTAAAAGTATTTCTTTCTACGGAAATGTAAATATTAGCACATATCCTGGTGATGTTGTATGTGCGAGTATTTACACTGGAGACGTATATCTGTATGGAAAGCTTAGTTCCAGTTCGCCTGCAAATTTCTGTGATGCAAATCTGTACTTCCGCGGCGGTTCTATTAAGAATCCTTCAGGTGGAAATGTTGTTATAAACTCGGACCTCTGTCCTCAGAACATATATCTTGAGGGCGAAGATGCAGATTACGGTCTTTTTAAAGATGAGGCTTGCACTGCACCTTTGGCAAAAGAAAACTTTGCAGATGCAAAAGCTGTTTATTCAAAAGTGGTTACGCCTTACAGTATGTCAGAGGCAGAAATTACCGCTATTCCCGACCAGGCATATACAGGCGAGGCAATCACTCCTGCAGTAACCGTTAAGTATGGAGATAAAGAGCTTGTAAAGGATACGGATTACGAGCTTTTCTATGAGAATAATATTAATGCAGGCACAGCAACCGTAACCGCAGAAGGTAAGGGCAAGTATCAGGGCTATGCAGTTGCAACCTTTGATATTCTGTCAGTACTTGACGCAACAGCAGTTGATGATGATATTACTGTTCAGGTTCGTGACGAAAACGGTGCTGTAGTTGAGCTGACAGACGGCAAAGCAAGTGTAAAGAAGGGCTACAGCGTAGTTTCAAATGCAAAGCTTGAATTTGTAGGAGTTAAGCCTACGGAATATCTTCCCGATGAAGATGGCAATGAATATATAGGCGGTTACTGGTACGACTTTACAAAGGCTCCCACAGCTAACAGCGTACTTGTAACTCATGATCATAAGCTCGATACAAAAACAGACCACAGACTGTTGATGAAGTGCGAATGGATGGTTGGTTCAACCTTTGAGACGATTGCACATATCGGCGTTAATGACGAATATATGTACGGTGAGGAAATCAGCATAGGTACAGTAGGTGACAGCGAAAAGTACGGTACTGTAACCTTTGACGGCAGACCTATGTACAGAAATGCTGATACCGACAGCTGGGACTACCAGACAAGAAGAGCTGTAGGCGAGTATGAGGTTCGTGTAGGTGCAAAGCTCGGCGAAACAACATATCAGCTCAGCAGATCCTTCAAGGTTGTTCAGAAAGACCTCGGCGATATGACAGCTTACGTTGACCTTGACGGTGCAGACACTGAGTATGACGAGAAAGTAGAAACCGCACTCCCGACAATCACATACAACGGCAAGGAATATACACCTACAGCACGCCTTGTATACAATAACTTCTGGAACGGAACCTCTATGGAGGAGCAGCATGCTCTTACACCCGGTACTGACTACACGGTAACTGTTACTCCCGGTAAGAACGCAGGTACTTATACAATCACGTTTGAAGCTGTAAAGAACGAGGACAATGAGTACACAGGCAACCTCAAGGGTACAAAGACCGTACAGTGGAACATCGGAAAAGCTACAATGGAGCTTGGAATAGAAGGCGGAGACGAGTTTGTTTATAACGGAGCAAACAGCGTTGATGAAAGTCAGTTCGTTATAAGCGGTGTTCCCGAAAATTCTTCGGATGCTGTATTTACATATTTCAAGAACGGCGAAGCAATAGACAAGCCTGATACAGTTGGTACGTATACGGTAAAGGCTACATTTACAAATCCCAACTACAATGAAGGCGAAATTACAAAGAATTTTGAAATAGTACAGCGTGACGTTAAAGTAACACCCGCAGCAGACCAGAAAATCACCTACGGCGAAGATACTCCTACAAATATTGCATACACTGTAGAGCAGGCAACAGCTGACGGAACAACAGGTCTTGTTGAGGGCGACAGCATAAGCGGTGAGCTTGTAGCGGTTGACGGAACAGGCTTGCTCAATGCAGGTACTTATGACTATGCTCTTACAAGCCTGACGAACAGATATGTAAACTACAACATAATTCTTGATGATACAAATAAATTCACGGTTGAGAAGAAGCAGCTCACAAAGGATATGTTCAAGGTATCAGACCGTGAAAAGACATATAATAAGCAGGAGCAGTCCGTAACAGTAACGGCTTCCGACAGGAAAGCAGTTCCTTCACCTCTTGATGATGACTACGAGCTTCCTATGCTTAAGGAGCTTATCGCTGCAACCGACTGGGAGATTGTTGACAGCACAGACAGAGCAACCAACGCAGGAGATTACACAGTTAAGGTAAAAGCAACAGAGGGCGGCAACTACACAGGAGAGGTAACTCTCGACAATGACGACCAGAAGTGGAAGATTGCACGTAAGTCCGTTAAAGACGCTGAAATAACAGTAACCGTAACAAATGACAACACCGAGTACACAGGCGATCCGATAACAGCAGATGTTGTTGTAAAGTACGGTGATGATACTACTCTTGAGCTTACAACAGACTACACCATTGACGACAACGAGCAGTCAATCACACAGACAAACGCCGGAACATATAAGTTCAAGGTAAACGGTGAGGGCAACTACTGTGACACCAGAGATGTTGAGTGGACAATCGCAAAGTCAACCGATGTAAGTATCGAAATTCAGGGCGAAGAAGTAGTTATCTATGACGGCGAAGACGTAAGCGAGGACTACGCTGTAGCAGGAGCACCCGAGGGAAGCAACTACACATATACATACAAGTGGTCAGCTGACGGCGGCGAAACATGGACAGATACAGCTCCGATAAATGCAGGAGACTATCAGGTAAAGGCAGAGGCTAAAGACAGCACAAACTACGTAGATACCGAAGCAGAGGCAATCAGCTTTACAATAGCAAAGCGTCAGGCAGAGGTATATCCCGAAGAGTTCCAGAAGTGGGTTTACGGAACGAAGGAAGAGGATATTACTATAGTTTTTGATGTTGAGAAAGCTGAAGAAGGATCCGTAACAGGTCTTGTTGAGAGCGACAGTGCAGATCTTTTCGCAGGAGTACTGAAGATTGACGGGTACGGTGCAGGCAACGCAGGCTACTATGACGTAGTTCTTGATGAAACAAAGGTTATTGACAACTACAATGCTGTTTATAATTATCCCGTTCAGATAGAGATTACAAGAAAGCAGCTTACAGAAGATATGTTCACAATAACCGACTTCAGTAACTTTGTATATGATGGAAACGTAAAGAGTGCTGACATAATCGAAGCTAAGGACGGAGACATCGAGCTTGTAAAGGGACCCGACTATACAACAACAGGTACCTTCGATGCTTACACACCTGGAAATTACGATATATACATTGACGGAACAGGAAACTACAAGGGCAAGGCAACAAAGACATGGTCAATAGCAAGCAATACCTCAGTTTCCGCAAGAACAATAGCAGAAAGCTACACCTACAACGGACTTACTCCTGAGGTATCAGTAGTAGCTAACGAAGGAACAGAGCTTCCCGAGAAGAGCGTAATCAGCTACAAGTACTATCAGAAGAACGGCGAAGACTGGACAGAGCTTGAAGGAGCTCCCGTAAACGCAGGAACATATAAGGTTCAGGGCGTAGTTGAAGCAAGAGGCTATGAGATAGAGGTTGCACCCGCAGAATTTACTATAGCACAGAAGGAAATTGAAATCACACTCAATGCAGCAGACCTCAACGGAGTATACGGCGAGAGCAGCTACAAGGTAGGCTACAGCTATGATGAAACATTGGTTCTCGATGCTGACAAGACCGAGGACTTCATCACAGGTGAGGTTGTAATTCTCGGAGATTTGAGCAACGTAATCTATGACGGTGACAACATAGTAGGCCGTGATTTAGACCTTTCAGGAATAGTAGTAAACAACAGCAACTATGTACTTGTAAAGCCCGAGGGACAGAAGTTCTTCCTCAGCCCCAGAGATATTGCAGACGCTGATATTCAGCTTGCAAGTGCAACTGTAACACTTCACGATGTAGGCAAGACATCACCTGAATTCAAGGTAGTTATAAACGGCACAGAGCTTGTAAACGGCGTTGACTACGATGCAGCAGGAACACTTGAGACCAATACAGCAGGCGACTATAATGTTCAGGTTTCAGGTAAAGGCAACTATAAGGGCATAGCTCTTCAGGCATGGTCAGCAGTTGACGTTCCCGAAGAGAGAGCAGCAGCTGTAAAGGATATAAGCGATAACGTAACTGTAACACTCTCCAACCCCGTATCAAAGGTACAGGGCGGCAAGCAGAGAGTAAGCGTTGACGTAACAGCAAATGCTGACGCTGATAAGTACACAGTAACAAAGACAGGCTTGATTTACTTCAACGGAGCAGAGGGCGACTACAACGCAGACAACCTCACGATAGATAACGCTGACAACGTTAACTACTTCAATGTAGGCAAGAAGGGAGTTTCAGCTTATACATACGGAATGCCCGACATCGGAAACGGCATTTATGCAGTAGGCTATGCAATAGTAAATGACGGAGCATATCAGACTGTTAAGTATACGAACGTATGGAGACTTGCTTACGAAGGAGGAAGCGGAGCAGTAATTGACAGCATAACACTCAATAAGCAGGCTGTAAACATAGGTCTGGAAGAGGAATATCCTCTGTTTGCAACAATTACACCGTCAGACGCAAACCAGAGCGTAACCTGGAGCACAAGTGACGAGAGTATTGCAAGTGTAGACGAGAACGGCATGGTAACAGGTAATATGTTGGGAACAGCATATATAACAGCAACAGCCGTAGACGGCAGCACAGCACAGTGCAGAATAGTTGTTAAGAAGGCTCCTACATCAATTACACTGGACAAGACAGAATTGAAGCTCAATGTGAACTCAAGCTATACATTCACAAAGACACTGAGTGCAAACTCAGCAGCATCGTTCAAGTGGACAACAAGCGATCCTGATGTAGCAAGAGTATACAGCACAGGAAAGATAGTTGCACAGAATCCGGGAACAACCGTAATCACGGTAACAACCTACAACGGCAAGACCGCAAGCTGCGTAGTAACAGTAGAGGACGATAACAGCTAATTTCAACATTTTTGGCTTTCATATGTTAAGGGAGGCAGCGTGCGAAATTAATTTTCGCACGCTGCTTTTCTGTTTTTTCTCAAAAATAAAAAGTCAGCAATCCGAAACGAATGCTGACTTTTTGTTTAAGGGCTTCCGCCCTTAAAAATCCTGACCAAAGGCTCTGCCTTTGGAAACCGCAAGGGCTCTGCCCTTGACCCGCAAGCCTTTATAGCTGATTAACTTGAAATAGGGAAAGATATGAGCTATAATAAAAAACATGAGTAAAAGTAAAGATTTAAGAGAAGCTGCGGCAAAATATTATATAG
>ONDU01000027.1 GCA_900316615.1 uncultured Eubacteriales bacterium
GGTCTCTTTTATTCAGTTTTAGTATCAAATCAGTGATAAAAATTATCATTATACTAATTTGCATTTGCAATGTATTGATTTATTCAGTGTTTCCTTAACTATAGCCCATCCAACTATTTTTATAACAACACTTTCAACCAACATCTTACAAAAGGGAGCGAGCTATTCAGTCAACATGAAAAGGAAGTACAGGATTGCTTATCCCAATATATAACAGAAGATGGTGTAATTAACGGTTCCGACTTAAAAGAACATTGGTTTTCGATTTCTGATAAGGATATTTTTATATCACATTCACACAAGGATATAAATAAAGTAAAGGCGTTTGCAGGCTGGTTATATGATACTTTTGGATTAAAAGCCTTCATTGATTCTTGTTCATGGGGATACTGTGATAAATTACTAAAAAAAATAGACAACAAATATTGCTACAAACCCAAAAGTAAAACATATGATTATGATTTACGCAACTATACAACAAGCCACGTTCATATGATGTTATCAACTGCTTTAGCTGAAATGCTGAACAAAACTGAATGCGTTATTTTTTTTAATACTCCAAATTCAATAAGCATGAGCGATGAACTTACAAAAATAAAAAAAAGGGAAGCAACGCTATCACCTTGGATTTATTACGAATTGTCAATGATGACATTAATAAAATCGACACAACCCAGAAAAATCATTTTAGAACACTCTGCATATAGTGATATTAATATAAAATATGATGTTTCTAAAATCCTTAAAGAACTTACACAAATAGATGATTCTACTTTATTGTCATGGAGAGATAAATGGAATAATCGCTCTATTATGTGCAAGGAAGAACCATTAGACGTTTTATATGAAATCATCTATCCAAAATCATCAAAATAAATTGAAAAACCGCTGAGGAAGCACATCACTCAGCGGTTCAGACTGTAGATATGAATCTTAAAACAATTATTCCTATTATATCTATTTTATCCGTTGCTGTAATGGTACTTTGGGGATTTCTCGGAAATGGTTGGAACTACAGCTGGCTGGCGGTATTCGTAGGCGGCGTTGTGATTGCCATTCTGAGCATCATCGACAAGAACAAGAAACAATAACTGAACTAACGAATTTCAAGGCATTTGCCATTGCGGTGAGTGCCTTATTTTACGCAGAAAAATGGAATTTATACGTCGTTTATGTATTAAAAATAACTTTAGTTCACATGAAGGAATGTTCCTGCCGCCATCATCGGAAAGTGCAAAACCTGCTGGCAGGCCGCATTTTTGATGGCTCTGCTGTCAAGAGTGCTTTTGCGGTTTTGAGGCTTGCGGAAAATTCCACGAGATGCTGCAATCACCAAGACTTTTATGTTTTCTTTAAATTTCATCTTGATTTTTTATCTTGACTTTAGGATTGCGTATGATATAATAACCCAAAGTAAAAGCATAACTTTGATATGAGGGCGTTTTTTATGATGATAGGTAATGTTGAGATAAACGGAATTGCGGGACTTGCACCGATGGCAGGAGTTGCCGACAGGGCTTTCAGAGAAATATGCAGGGAAATGGGAGCATGCTATGTTGTAAGTGAAATGGTAAGCTCCAAGGGGGTTTCATATAAAAACGAACGCTCAACCGAGCTTATGGCGGTTTCCGATTACGAACACCCCTGTGCAGTACAGATTTTCGGAAATGAGCCTGATACTATGGCTTTAGCCGCAAAAACCGCACTTGAATTCAAGCCTGATATTTTAGATATAAATATGGGCTGTCCTGCACCTAAGATAGCAGGAAACGGAAGCGGCTGTGCATTGATGAAAAATCCTAAGCTTTGCGGTGAAATAGTCAAGGCTGTTGTAAAGGCATCGGATATACCTGTAACTGTAAAGATACGGAAAGGCTATGATGATGAACATCTTAATGCTTTGGAAGTAGCTCAGTATTGCGTTGAAAACGGTGCTTCGGCAGTCGCAATACACGGCAGAACAGCAAAACAAATGTACAAGCCGTATGCAGATTGGGAAATAATTGCAGAACTGAAAGAGAAACTCCCTGTTCCGGTTTTGGGCAACGGTGATATTACGGACGGAATATCTGCAAAAAAAATGCTCGACATGACAGGCTGCGATTTGCTTCTCGTTGGAAGAGCAAGTATTGGAAATCCTTGGATATTCAAACAGATTAATGAATATATATTCAGCGGAGAAAGTATTATCCAGCCTTCCTACGATGAACGGCTTGAAATTATGGCAAGGCATGTAAGAAAGATATGCATCTACAAGGGAGAATACATAGGTATGAAAGAAGCCCGAAAGCATATAGCATACTATCTTAAAGGCTTTCACGGTGCAGCAGCTTTCAGGAATGAAGCAGGCAGACTATGCACCTATGACGATATGTTAAAGCTTATTGAAAATGTGAGAAAAACATTTGAATTATAACGCAGTGCAGTCAGAGAAAAAACATAAAGCTCAGGTCAAGTTTTTTTAAAAGGCTTACGGCTGCCAACGGCAGAGCCTTTGGCAGGATTTTCAAGGTCAATGCCCCTGAACTCATAGTTATTAAGGCAACACCGCACAATTTGCTTAGCAAATTGTGCGGTGTTGCCTTAAAACTTACTATCCCGGCGGCACGATTGCGTTCGATTTAAGGTTTGTGTCAAAAAGCGAGACCGGAACGTTTAACAGAGCTTTAAGAACTGCAAAAGACAACTGTTATGTCTTTGAATAATCAAAAATGGGGCTGTCACGTTATGACCCGCTTACATTTTATGCCTCTCTCGGAGGGAGGAAAAACGGTGAAGGGAGTATCCGTTCTAAAAATTGCTTTCCGTGTGATAACGATTTCAGAAAAAGCAAAAATTAATGAGTCTTTATACCTTGTTAAATTGTAATTTTTAAAATACAGCATAAAATTATGATTAATAAAAAAAACAGATGTCAATATTAAGCTATATGAGCAAATTATATATTTTTTATGTTAGTAAACACCTTATAATTTGTAAAAATATCAGAAATATTTAACAAATTACAAATTTTATCGTAATTCATAAAAAAGGGATTTTATTTTTCAGGGAAAAGTGATATAATAGCTGAGGTTGTATTTATATATAAAGAATGTCGTATTATTAACAGTGGGTAATCATAGTAAGCAGAAGCACCGAAAAGGTAAAAATAAACATACTATACTCACGGTAATAACTTAAAGATGTTAATTGCAAGATTAATGGAGGTTTGAATTCTTATGGGAAAAATAGGAAATCAATATGACAGCCGAATAACTCCGGGCAGCGTAGCAGCAGCAGGAATAAAAGGATTTTTTTCTTTAATATGGAAGCTGCTCTCCACATTATTTATGGTAATGCTGGTGTCCGGAGGAATAGTAGCTGTAGCTATGTGCATATATCTGTACGGACTGGCTTGTCAGCCGACGGGTATAGACTTGGCAAGTGAAAAGCAGGAGCAGACATCATTTTTATATATATACAATGATAAAAATGAGCCTGTAGAATATCAGAGACTTCACGGTCAGGAAAACAGGGTATGGGTAAGTCTTGACAATATTCCTAAGGCTATGATAGAAGCTCAGGTTGCAATTGAGGACAAGCGTTTCTATGAGCATTCGGGAGTTGACTGGGTAAGAACAGGCGGAGCCATATTAAATCTCGGTTCGGATTCCAGCTACGGAGGTTCAACCATAACTCAGCAGCTCATAAAGAATATCACAGGAAAAAATCAGGTAAGTATAACCAGAAAGCTTTCTGAGATATTCAAGGCACTTAATCTTGAAAAAGAATACACAAAAGACGAGATTCTTGAAGCATACCTTAATATAGTAAATTACGGAAGCGGCTGTCAGGGAGTACAGGCAGCAGCAAACCTTTATTTTGCAAAGGACATAAAGGATTGTTCCATAGCTGAGTGTGCCGCAATCGCAGGAATAACTCAGAACCCTGCCGCATACAATCCTCTCGCTTATCCGAAGGAAAACAAAAAAAGACGTGATACCATTATATGGGTTATGTATGATTTGGGAAAAATAAGCAAAGAGGAATATGAGCAGGCACAGAAGGAATCCGATGAAATGAAGTTTGTCGGATACGAGAACAACGAAAAGGAAAAGGAAAAGGAAGAGAAAAACGCAAACAGCAAGCAGGGCTATATATCCAACTGGTATGTTGAAGCAATGTTCAGAGATTTGGAAAAGGAGCTTGCTCAGGAGCTTAATATAAGCGAAAGCCTTGCTTCCAACAAGATATATTCAGGCGGTCTTAAGATTTACAGTGCTATGGACTTGGATTTTCAGAAATTTTGTCAGAACTATATTCAGACCGTAAGCACTCCATACGACCCCAACTGTCAGATAGCAGTTGTTATGACGGGTCTTGACGGACGTGTGATAGCATCTGTCGGCGGAAGAAACAAGAAAGATTCAATGTTTATCTGGGACAGAGCGAATATAGCAATTCTCCAGCCCGGTTCATCAATCAAGCCTATAATCCCTTATCCGCTGGCTCTTGAGAAAAACATATATCACTATTCCTCAATGGTAAAGGATCAGCCTATAGAACACTGGGCAACAAATGCAGACGGAAGCGTAAAATCGGGTCCTGACAACGTATACGGCTCATATCTCGGAGAAATTACCCTCCCTGATGCAATAGAAAGGTCATCAAACGCAACCGCTGCTCAGACTATGGAGCTTGTAGGTCCTAAATCAGGCTACAGTCAGGCTATAAACAAAATGTATTTCAGACATCTTTCAACGGAAGATGCAACAAACCTCGGAGCACTTTCTATAGGCGGTCTTAACGGCGGTGTTACCGTAAGAGAAATGGCTACCGCATATCAGTATATGGGCAATGGTGGAAAAGTCTACGATACCTACACATATTATTATGTAGAGGACGCATCGGGAAATGTTATAATTGACCACCGTGACCAGATACCTATACAGGCATATTCATCACAGACAGCAAGTATGATGAACAGACTGCTTAACTACAACGTTGTAAACAACAATCCCGCACATACAAGTGCAGGACTTGCAAGAATACCCGGCTGGGATATTCTCGGTAAAACAGGTACGACCGACAGCGGTAAAGACCACTGGTTCTGCGGACTTTCACCTTATGCTACCTGTGCAGTATGGACAGGTTACGATACTCCTTCTGCTTTGTCAAACTCAACATTTCCTGTTGCGGCTGAGATATTCCATGACCTTATGGCTGAATACCTCAAAAACAAGGAAGCAAAGGAATATTCCATCGACGATACTCTGGAAAGACACGAATTCTGTTCCGTAACGGGCTTGCTCGCAGGCTCCTATTGCTCAAAGACCTATACGGGTTACTACAAAAAGGATAATGTTCCCGAATACTGCTCAGGCTATCACGGCGGATATACCTCATACAGCAACAGTAATTACTACAGCAATTATTATAATTCATACAGCAATTATAACAGCTATAACAGCTACAGCAGCTCTGACGATGATGACGATGATGACGACAGCAGCTCATACTATTCTTCCGATACGTCATCTGATGATTACAGCAGCTCGGATACGTCATCTGATGATTACAGCAGCTCCGATACGTCTTCAGATACTACAAGCTCAGATACCTCTGGCGGCGGTACGGATACCTCGGGCGGAGATGTTGTATCGGGCGGAGATGTTACACCCGGCGGCGACTCTGCATCGTCAACCTAAATCTTAGTTTATATTTATGAAAAATTACAGACCCTTACAGGGTTGAATAAATACAAAGCTTCCGGCTTTGCTGACACGGCGATTGCAGCCGTAAAAAGACATACGTCTTTTTACAGGGTTAAAGAGCATACGCTCTTTAACCGCCAATGCTCCGCATTGGCGGCTGCAATCGCACGGGCGAAGCCGCAGACCTTTGCTCGGACGGAAAATATCTGTTCTGCGTTTAAAAAGTAAAGTAAAAATTTGAGGGGTGCAAAAATGATACAGGTTGCAATTATGGGACATGGAGTAGTAGGCTCGGGAGTAGCCGAAATACTGCTTACACACAAGAACAGCTTGAAAAAGAAGGTACATAACGATATAAGCATAAAGAAGATTCTTGATTTGAGAGAATTTCCCGGCTTGTCTTACTCGGATAAATTCACCAAGGATTTCAATGATATTGTAAATGACGAGGAAATAAAAGTAGTAGCAGAGGTAATGGGCGGAGTTCATCCCGCTTTTGATTTTGTAAAGCGTTGTCTTGAAGCAGGAAAAAGCGTAGTGACCTCAAATAAGGAGCTTGTTGCGAAAAAGGGAGCAGAGCTTCTTGCAATAGCAAAGGAAAAGAACGTAAGCTTTTTGTTTGAAGCAAGCGTAGGCGGCGGCATACCTATAATAAGACCGCTCAACAACTGTCTTGTAGCAAACGAGGTTGACGAAATCGCAGGAATACTTAACGGAACTACAAACTTTATACTTACAAAAATGATAACGGAAGCAATGTCATTCGAGGACGCACTTTCACTTGCACAGCAGCTCGGTTATGCTGAGCGTGACCCCTCCGCAGATGTAGAGGGTCACGATGCCTGCCGGAAGATATGTATTCTTGCGTCGCTTGCTTTCGGTAAGCACGTATATCCCGATAATATTCATACAGAGGGTATAACAAAAATATCGCTTGAGGATGTCGAGTATGCAAACAACTGGGGAGGAGTTATAAAGCTTATAGGTGATGTAAAGCATATGGAAAATAATATGCTTGATATATTTGTAGCACCTATGCTTATAAGCAGCGAAAGCCAGCTTTCCGGAATAGACGATGTTTTCAACGGAATTCTGGTAAGAGGCGATGCAACGGGAGATGTTGTTTTCTACGGAAAGGGAGCAGGAAAGCTCCCCACAGCCAGTGCCGTTGTTGCCGATATAGTAGACTGCATAAAGCATATGTCTACAGGAAAGTATCTTTTCTGGGAGGACTGTGACGGCAGTAATGTTATGCCTTATGAGGAAAGCGTATCCGCAATGTATGTAAGAGCAATCGGAGATATAAAGACAGCTGAAAAGGTATTCGGTGAAATTTCAAGGCTTACAAGGAAGAAGGCTCCCGATGACGAAATAGCTTTCACAACAGCTGAAATGTCCGTCAGGGAATTTAAGTCAAAGCTTTCGGAGCTTGAGGAAAGCGGAGTAAGAGTAATTAATACGATAAGAATAGGCGACTTATAATAACAGCGAAGATACTAAAATTATATATTACTGATTATGTACAATCTGACAAAATATACATTGACTTTTATATTTTAATGTATTAAAATAACCGATGGATTCCCATTTCTGACTGTTTCAGAGCGGGAACAATCTCAATAAGAAGGAGCTACACAAATGAGCCTTATAGTGCAGAAATTCGGCGGAAGCTCCGTTGCAAATGCGGAGCGTGTAAACAATGTTGCACGCATAGTAACGGATACCTACAAAAAAGGAAATAAGGTTGTAGTTGTTGTATCGGCTCAGGGAGATACAACAGACGATCTGATAGAAAAGCAGATGGAGATAAATCCCAATGCTTCAAAGAGAGAAAGAGATATGCTTCTGGCAGCAGGAGAGCAGATTTCCATTGCATTGCTCGCAATGGCGATTGAGAAAATAGGCTGTCCTGTAGTGTCGCTGCTCGGCTGGCAGGCAGGAGTAAGAACAACTTCATCTCATACAAATGCAAGAATAAAGGCGATAGATTCCGAAAGAATACAGAGAGAGCTTGACCATAACAGAATAGTTATAGTAGCAGGCTTTCAGGGTATAACGAAGTACGGAGATGTAACAACGCTGGGACGCGGCGGCTCAGATACAAGTGCGGTTGCACTCGCATGCGGACTTCATGCCGACCTGTGTCAGATATATACTGATGTAGAGGGCGTTTATACTGCCGACCCCCGCAAGGTCAAGGACGCAAGAAAGCTTTCCGAAATATCTTATGATGAAATGCTTGAGCTTGCAACCTTAGGTGCACAGGTTCTGCATAACAGAAGCGTTGAGCTTGCTAAAAAATATAATCTTGAGTTAGAGGTGCTTTCAAGCCTGACTTGTGCACCCGGAACAATCGTTAAGGAGGCAACAAGAGTGGAGAGTATGTTGATAAGCGGTATAGCAAAGGATACCGACATAGCAAGAATTTCAGTTGTAGGTGTACCCGATGAACCCGGTCTGGCATTTAAGATGTTCTCAAAGCTTGCGGCAAAGGACGTAAATATAGATATAATTCTTCAGTCTGTAGGTCGTGACGGAACAAAGGATATAGCCTTCACGGTAGCAAAGGATAAGCTCAATGACGCAAAGGCAGTTATTGAAGCATTTATGCCCAGCTTAAAGGCTCAGAGAGTAATTTTTGACCAGAATGTTGCAAAGGTTTCAATAGTGGGAGCAGGAATGGAAACACATTCAGGCTTTGCTTCAAAGATGTTCGAGGCTCTTTACAATGCAAATATCAATATCCAGATGATTTCCACAAGTGAAATAAAAATTTCGGTTCTTATCAACAGTGAGGACGCAGACAGAGCTGTTTCCGCACTTCATGATAAGTTCTTTGAAAAATAATTCTGACAATATCTTAAAAATTTTTTCATGTTAAACTCTTTACGAAAGGCTGAGAGCTTACCTCAATTTATGAGGATAGGTTCTCAGCCTTTTGTTTTGCAGATAATTTTGTTCAATTATAACGCATATCGTCAATTATCTGTTGAATATGGGTTATTTTTAAATCTGATAAGCCTGTAATTTCAAGATAGCGTTTATTTTCAAGTCCTAAAAGATAATCGGTGCTTACGGAAAAAAATCCTGCTATTTTGACAAGCATATCTATTGAGGGCTGTATATTATCGTTTTCCCAGTTTGAAACCGCCTGTTTTGATACCGAAAGGTGTCTGGCAAGCTCAACCTGAGTTATATTTCGCTGATTGCGAAGAAGTTTGATTTTTTCATTAAGCATAAGTAAAATCTCCTGTGTCAAAAATTACAATACCGTTGTATAAAACAACTTGACAATATATAAATACTGTGATATTTTAATAATGGACAATGTGAATTTTTATTGTTTGCTTTTTCAGGGGTGCGGCAGATTTAAGGAATGATAAAAGTATTACAGAGCAGGTGTATAGTCTATAAATCAAAAAATGATTGCAGTAACGAAATAATCAGGCAGATTTTCAGATAAAAAGAAATTCTGCTTGATTTTTCTTTTTGGTAGTATTAAACTATAATGTATATTCCAAAATCGTACCGAATGGGGGCGTTTAAATTGGTTGAATCATTAATGCAGAGAATTGAAAGACTTCTTCCGAAGCTTTCCAAGGGTCAGAAGCTCATTGCAAAATATATTCAGACCGAATACGGTAAGGCTGCCTTTATGACCGCCGCAAAGCTTGGGGAAACAGTCGGAGTAAGTGAGTCCACCGTTGTAAGATTTGCCACGGAGCTTGGCTACAGCGGATATCCCAAAATGCAGCAGGCTATGCAGGAAATGATAAGAGATAAGCTTACCTCATTTCAGCGTATAGAGGTAAGTCAGGCGAGAATTGGCGGAGGAAGCGTCATTGAACACGTACTCAGCAGCGATATTGACAACATAAAGCAGACTATAGAAGAAATTTCTCAGGATGATTTCGACAAAGCCGTAAAAGCAATATCAAATGCAAAAACAATATATATATACGGTCTGAGAAGCTCCTCCACTTTGGCAGGCTTTATGGGATATTATCTCAATCTCATATTCGGAAACGTAAAGGTTATATCTACTGCCGACAGGGCAAGACTTTATGAGGAGCTTTACAGAACAGGTGAGGAAGATGTTATGATAGGCATTACATTTCCAAGATACTCTCACCATGTATCAACAGCTATGAAATTTGCTATGGACAGACACGCCAAGGTAATAGCTATTACGGACAGTATGAATTCTCCCATAGCAAAAACCTCGGATTATGTCCTGCTTGCGAGAAGCGGTATGGCTACAATAGTGGATTCCCTTGTAGCACCGCTCAGTATCATAAATGCTCTTATAGTTGCTACCGTTATAGAAAAAAAGGAAGATGTTGTAAAAACCTTTAAGGATTTGGAAATTATCTGGAATAATTACGGCGTATATAACCGTGATGACAGCGATGAAGCAATAGGTACAAATAAAGAAGATAAGGGGAAAGCAAATGCCTTGTAAGGTTATAGTTGTCGGAGCAGGTGCGGCAGGAATGATGGCTGCGGGATATGCAGGTTATTACGGCTGTGATGTTTTGCTTATTGAAAAAAATGCACGTCCGGGAAGAAAAATCCTTATAACAGGCAAAGGAAGGTGTAATGTCACAAACAACTGCGATAACGATACTTTTCTTGCAAATGTACCCACCAACAGCAGATTTTTGTACAGTGCAATAAACAGCTTCAATACACAGGATACTATGAGCTTTTTTGAAAGCAGAGGACTTCCGCTCAAAACCGAAAGAGGAAACAGAGTTTTTCCTGTATCGGACAAGGCTTCCGATGTTGCCGATACTTTGCTGAGGTTTACACATGAAAACGGCTGCCGTCTGATAAGTAGCGAAGTACATTCACTTATTATAAAAGACAATGCTGTATGCGGTGTAAAAACCTTATCGGGCGAGAGCATATATGCCGACAAGGTAATAATTGCTACAGGCGGAAAGTCCTATCCTGCGACAGGTTCAACAGGTACAGGATATAAGCTTGCAAGGCAGGCAGGTCATACTGTCATACAGCCGAAGCCGTCATTAGTTCCTGTTGTGTCCGACGATTTATTCTGTAAGGAGCTGCAGGGACTTTCGCTGAGAAATATTTCTCTGAAAGTCATTTCAAAAAAGGACGGTAAGGCTATATATTCCGATTTCGGGGAAATGCTTTTTACTCATTTCGGTGTGAGCGGTCCTGTTATCCTGAGTGCTTCAGCTTATCTTAACAATAAAAAACTCAGCGACTATTGCTTCTCAATAGACCTCAAGCCTGCTCTCAGCGAAAAACAGCTCGATTTGAGAATATTGCGTGACCTTGAAGCCTTTATAAACAAGGATATAAAGAACTCACTCGGAAAGCTGCTCCCGTCCAAGCTTATTCCCGTTGTTATAGAAAGAGCCGAAATTCCTATAAATACAAAATGCAACTCAATAACTAAGGAACAGCGTCACAGACTGCTCGAAATACTGAAAAACTTTACCGTGAATATAAGTGGTTTCCGACCTATAGAAGAAGCCATTATTACCTCGGGCGGTGTAAGTACTAAAGAAATAAATCCAAAGACTATGGAGTCAAAAATATGCAGAGGCTTGTATTTTGCAGGTGAGGTAATAGACGTTGATGCTTACACAGGCGGCTTCAATTTGCAGATAGCTTTCAGCACAGGCTATCTTGCAGGTACAGCCGTATATTGAAGCCCTGAATTGTTCGGTTTAAAATCCCGAACATAGCTTGCGGCATCGCTAAAACGGCGATTGCAGCCGTCAAAAGCTACGCTTTTGACAAGGCTTTCAAGGTTATAACCTTGAAAGCCCCTCGCATTGCGAGGGGCTGCAATCGCATGGTGTACGCACAGACTTTGAATTGTAAGGTAAGAAATATAAAAATGAAAGGAAAGATAGAAATGATTGCAGTAGCAATAGACGGCCCGGCAGGAGCGGGAAAAAGTACTTTGGCGAGGGCAGCGGCAAAAAGGCTTTCGTATATATATGTCGATACAGGAGCATTGTACCGTTCAATAGCATTGAATGCGGTCAGAAATAATGTTGAAATATCAAATTCCGGGGAAATAGAAAAAATGCTCGAAAAAACAAAAATAGAACTGAAATTCATAAATGATGAACAGCGAGTATTTCTTAACGGAGAGGACGTATCCGACAAAATAAGAACATCGGAAATTTCTATGGCAGCATCATCTATATCTGCACTGCCTGCTGTAAGAAGCTTTCTGCTGGAGCTTCAAAGAGAGCTTGCAAGAAAAAATAACGTTATTATGGATGGCAGAGATATAGGAACGGTAGTTCTTCCGAATGCACAGGTAAAGATATTTTTAACGGCTTCACCGGAATGCAGAGCAAAAAGAAGATATGACGAATATATTGCAAAGGGAAAACAGGAAAGCTATGATGACATATTGGAGAGCATAAAGCAAAGGGATTACAACGATTCCCACCGTGAAATAGCTCCGTTAACGGCTGCCGACGACGCTGTTACGGTAGATACATCTGATGATACACCGCAGCAGTCAGTTGAAAGAATAGTAAAAATAATAGAAGAAAAAGTGGTTTAAAATACAGCTTTTTCAAAAATAATACCGATTGTTAAACTGTCGGCAAAAACAAGGAGGACAATATGGAGGGCAGCAAAAAGCAAATTCCATGGTTTTATTCATTTGCAAGGGGAGTGGTAACCCCCATAATATCTCTTTTATACAGGGTCAAGTTTACAAACAGAGACAATATTCCCAAAGACGGAGCCTACATTATAATATCAAATCACCTGTCAAATTTAGATCCCGTTATTTTGGGAATGGGGCAGCGTAAAAGAAAGCTTCGTTTTATGGCTAAAGCAGAGCTTTTCAAAAATAAATTTTTTGCAGGTCTTATAACTGCACTGGGAGCTTTCCCTGTTTTCAGAGGCGAGGGAGTTGACCGGGAAGCAATCAACACAGGAGAGGATATACTTAAAGAAGGCGGAGTAATGGTAATCTTCTTTGAGGGAAAAAGATCAAAGACAGGAGAATTTCTCAGACCTAAAACAGGAGCTATGCTTATAGCACATGCTACAAATACCCCTATAATCCCTGCGTGTATAACTCCCGAAAAAAAGCTTGTGAAAGCTTTCTGCAAAACAAGGGTTTCTTTCGGAGAGCCTGTAACGCTGGAAGAATTGGGAGTAGATGTAAATAATCCTGTTCCCAATCCGAGAGAACTCAGGAACGCATCTAAAAAAGTAATGGAGAAGCTTGAGGAAATGCGTTCAAAGGAAGTATTTTAAAGCAGAGGAGTTTTTATATGAGTAAGGTAACTCTTGCAAAGACGGCAGGCTTTTGTTTCGGTGTTAACAGAGCTGTAAATATGGTATATGAGCTTGCAGAAAAAGAAAAGGTATGTACTCTGGGACCTATAATACACAATGCTGAGGTAGTCAATGAGCTTAAAAAAAAAGGTGTTGTTATAGCGGACAAGCCCTGCGAGGTAAAAGAGGGCTATACCGTTGTAATACGTTCCCACGGCGTAGGCAGGGAAGTGTATGATGAAATATCAAGGCTTGGACTTAAATATGAAGATGCAACCTGTCCTTTTGTTTCAAAAATACACAAGACAGTTGCAAAGGCAGGAAAGGAAAATTCAACCGTAATAATAATCGGCGATAAAAACCACCCGGAGGTAAAAGGAATAGAGGGACATTGCTGCGGAGAATATTTTACAGTTAAAAATTATGTCGAAATAGAAAATCTTATTGAAAAACACGAGGAATTAAAGACAAATAAGGTAACTGTGGTATCTCAGACAACGTTTGATGTGAGCGAGTGGAAAAAAAGTTTAAAAATTATCAAAAAAGTATGTACAAATGCCGTGATTTTTGATACAATATGTAATGCAACGGCAGAACGGCAAGAAGAAGCGAGGTCTTTGGCAGAAAAATCGGATCTCATGATAGTTATTGGCGACAAAACAAGCTCGAATACCTGCAAGCTCTACGATATTTGCAGGCGTGTGTGCAGCAGAACCTACCTTGTAGAAACAAGTAAGGAATTGTCCTCAATCGACTTTTCAAATGCTTGTGATATTGGCGTTACGGCAGGAGCGTCAGCACCTGCCAGGATAATAAAGGAGGTACTGGATACAATGGCAGAGAATCAGGTAAATTCCAGTGAAGAAAAAGAACAGGACTTTGCATCAATGCTGGAGGAGCATATGCAGAGCTATAATACAGACGGGAGGGTGCAAGGCGTAGTCGACAGAATAACACCTAATGAAATTTATGTTGACATCGTCGGAAAGAAACAGGCAGGCATTGTAAAGCTTGATGAGCTTACAAATGACCCTAATGCTAAAGCAGAAGATCTTGTAAAGGTCGGAGATGTACTTGACCTTCTTATTATGCGTACCAACGACCAGGAGGGAACAGTAATGCTTTCCAAGAAGCGTGTAGATGCTCAGAGAGGTTGGGAGACAGTAAAGGCTGCTCTCGAATCCAAGGAGATACTTACAGGTGTGGTCACAGAGGTAAACAAGGGCGGAGTAATCGCTGTAACAGATGGTACAAAGGTGTTTATTCCCGCATCTCAGGCTACAGCATCAAAGAACGATAAAACTGACGGCTTGCTCAAGCAGGAGGTTAAGTTCAGAATTATTGACATAAACGACCGCAGAAGACGTGCGGTAGGTTCTATCCGCTCCGTTCTTAACGAAGAGAAGAACAAGGCAAGAGAAGCTTTTTGGGCTGGCTGTGAGGTAGGCAAGGTTTATACCGGAACAGTAAAATCCCTCACAAGCTACGGTGCTTTTGTTGACATCGGCGGCGTTGACGGTATGATACATATTTCAGAGCTTTCATGGAACAGAATCAAGCACCCCTCAGAGGTTGTCAAGGTTGGAGATGTAGTTGAGGTTTATGTTAAGGACATTGACGAGGAAAAGAAAAATATCTCTCTCGGCTATAAAAAGGCTGAGGACAATCCTTGGGAAATCTTGAAGAACAAATATCCCGTTGGAACAGTTGCCGAGGTTGAAATAGTAGGTCTTACTTCATTCGGTGCGTTTGCAAAGATTATCCCCGGTATAGACGGACTTATCCATATTTCTCAGATAGCTGACCGCAGAATTGAGAAGCCCGAGGATGAGCTTACGGTTGGTCAGAAAGTAAATGCTAAGATTACAGCTATTGATTTTGATAAGAAGAGAGTTAGCTTGTCAATAAGAGCTTTGCTTGAGGACAGTGAAGATGCTTCCGACGCTGAGGACGAGGACAACAAGTAATATTATTATTTAGAATTTTGCGGCAGGCTTTCTCAGATATGACTGAGGAGGTCTGCCCTTTTAATATGATGTGAATCGGATAAGGAAAATCATAGCTGGTAAGGTTAAGGTATATATACTGCATTATTCTACAGATTATTAGCTTTATATATGTGATAATATAAGTAAGAAGCACAGTTAATGATTTACGTGAATATATGCAGCAGTAAATTAAAGGAGTTTCAAAAAATGAAAAAGATATTTACAGCAATAATTATTTGCGGACTAATTCTGTCATTTACAGCATGCAGCGAAATTAATATTCCTGACAAGTCATCATCTAAGACCGAAGCTTCTGCTACATCTCAAGGCGAACAAACAACGGAAGAAGGAAGTCAGCCGCCAAAAGAAAATGCTTCGGAACAGACGGACAGCACAGAGACTTATACTGAAGCAGAAACCGAAGCGGAAACTGAAGCAGAAACTCAGAAGCCTACAGAAGAACCTACGGAAATACAGTATAAAGCTGAAGACTATGTTTCCGTAGGAAAGGAAAAAAATTATAAATACAAGGACAGAACGGACAATGAGTATGATGTAACACTGCGTATGCCAAAAGTGAATAATATAGGAGGTGCAGTATTTACCGAGGTTAACAATGCTATTGAAAATGACTGTGAGCAGGATTTTACGGAAGCAGACATGAGTATGCAGGGAAGAACAAGCCTTATTGTTAGCGATATGGATTATAAGTACTATCTTAACGGAAATATTTTGAGTATAGTTATATCCCATAAGGTAAGTGCAGGCTCTTTTATAACATACGGAATATACAATGTTGATGTCAGGACGGGAGAAATGCTGGATAATCAGAGACTGGCTCAGGAACTCGGAATAACGGATTATGAAGAGCTTCGTGACAGAATTAAAGAGGCAATAAGAAAGGATTACGGAAGAAGGTATGCAGGAAAAAACCTTTCCGAATATGACGAAACATTTGCAACTACTATGTCCGACAGCAATATAGATAATTCAAAGCTGTTCGTAGGAAAAGACGGTAAAATTATGGTTCACTGCATCGAATACGTTCAGGCAGGCGGCGGAAGAAGTGCACAGATAATTGAAATAGACTGAAAATAAGCTCAAATACAGTAAAAATACAGTAAAAATACAGTGCATTGTGGTAATAAAATAGTTAGGCAATCAAAATAATTTTTTATTTTGATTGCCTTATAACAGTCGTTTAAAAATCTGTATCCGCTTGAAATCTGACAAATGCCTTATGCAAAAAGCCGGGTGGAGCAGGATAAGAATGACAGGAGGAGTTATGGAGGATTTTTTTTGCAAAAAGTTTAATGATAACCTGTCTTTAAGCTATGTTCTGTTTAACAGAGTTGAGCAAAATGTCTTTAACAGCTCAAAAAGATTTAATCTGTCCATAAGTGAGCTTTCTATGCTTGAGGCAATAAACAGAAGTCCCGTACACGGAAAAATGGTGGGGGATATAGCATGCGAGCTTATGATTACGCCGTCATCTGTCACGATAGCTGTAAACAGGCTGGAAAAGAAAGGCTATGTTTTCAGAAAAAGAAGTGAAAGCGACGGAAGGCAGGTCTACGTTAATCTGACGGAGAAAGGCAGACATGCCGACAGAATATATAAACGCTTCCGAAAGAATATGGCAAGGGATATTCTGGAGGGAATGAGCGACTGCGAAAAGCTTACGCTCATAAAGTGTGTTGAGAGAATGAACAATTTTCTCCTTAACAGGATAAACAAGAGCATATTGAACAGAGATGGTCTGAAAAATACGGCATAACCGGAAAGGAACAATATAAAATATGAGCTTTAGCATTTTAGGTACAGGAAAGGCTGTACCAGAATATGTTTTGACAAATGACGAGCTTTCTACAATGGTAGAAACAAGTGATGAATGGATTTCGACAAGAACCGGTATAAAAAAACGTCACATATGCAAAGAGGAAACAATAACGGAGCTTTGCGTACAGGCAGCAGAGGAGGCTATGAGCAACGCAGGTGTTACGGCAAAGGAGCTTGATTTGATTATATGTGCTACGCTCAGAGGCGAGTATATTACACCGTCGCAGGCTTGTGTAGTTCAGAAAGAGTTAGGTGCGACCTGTCCTGCATTTGATATAAATGCAGCATGCTCAGGCTTTATATATGCACTGGACGTTGCGGCAGGCTTTTTTGCAAGAGGCAGAGTGAAAAAAGTTCTTGTAATTGCACTGGACAACCTTTCCAATATAGTCGACTGGAAAGACAGAAATACCTGTGTGCTTTTCGGTGACGGAGGCGGAGCGGCAGTTCTCGGAGAGGGTGACTCACTTCTTTCCATTGAGATTACCGCAAAAGGCGATACCGATGTCCTGAAATGTCCTCACGGAGAAAACACCTCTCCTTTTTATAAGCATCCGTCAGAACACCCCTATCTCTATATGAACGGCCCTGAGGTTTACAAGTTTGCAGTTGTTTCTATGGTTAAGGGAATAAAACGTGCAATAAAAAATGCAGGTCTTAAGGAAGAGGATATAGACTGGGTTATACCTCATCAGGCAAATATAAGAATAATAGAAACAGCCGTTTCAAAGCTGAAAATACCGTCCGAAAGGTTTATACGCACTATTGCGGAATACGGAAACACCTCAGGCGGAAGCTGTGCAATAGCACTGGCTGACAGCGTAAGTCAGGGAAAATTTAAAAAGGGTGACAATATAGTATTCTGTGCTTTCGGCTCAGGTCTTACAACAGGAAGCTGTGTTATAAGATGGGATAAGGACTGACTGACACTGTAGTTATAATTTTGATTTGAAAGGAATTTATATATTATGATTAGTACCCCGATAAATGAGAAGCTCGGAATAAAGTATCCTATATTCCAGGGCGGTATGGCTTGGGTTGCAGATGCTTCTCTTGCTTCGGCAGTAAGCAACGCAGGAGGTCTCGGCATAATAGCTGCTATGAACTCCAACGGAGAACAGCTCAGAGCCGAAATAAAAAAATGCAAGGAGCTTACGGACAAGCCCTTCGGCGTAAACATAATGCTTATGAGTCCGTTCGTGGAGGAAACAGCAAGGGTTGTTGCAGAGGAAAAAATTCCTGTTGTCACAACAGGAGCAGGAAATCCAGCCAGATTTATGAATATGTGGCTGGAAGCAGGTATAAAGGTTATACCTGTAACTCCCTCGGTAACGCTTGCTAAAATGGCTCAGAAAAACGGTGCCTTTGCAGTAATCGCAGAGGGCGGAGAGTCAGGCGGTCATGTCGGCGATATAACAACTATGGCACTTGTTCCTCAGATATGCGATGCTGTGGATATTCCCGTTATCGCCGCAGGAGGAATAGGCGACGGACGAGGCATAGCGGCTTCGTTTATGCTGGGAGCAGTCGGAGTGCAGGTAGGAACACGTTTTCTGGTCGCAGAAGAATGTACTATCAGCCCCGAATATAAAAAGAAAGTAATCAAAGCTAAGGATATAGATACAGTAGTGACGGGAAAACGTCTCGGACACCCTGTACGCTCGATAAAGAACGCATTTACAAGAGCCTATACAAAATGCGAATACAACAGCAGCGAATATTCGGATGAACAGCTCGAGCAGATGGGTGTAGGTGTTCTCAGAAAAGCAGCAAGAGAGGGCGATGTATCAAACGGCTGTGTTCTTGCAGGTCAGATTGCAGGTATGATAAAGAAAGAACAGCCTGCAAAGGAAATAATAGAAGAAATGTTCACAGAGGCTGAACAGGTGTTAGGCGGTGCTTCAAAGTGGGTAAAATAGCATTTGTTTTTTCGGGACAGGGTGCTCAGTACACAGGTATGGGCAGGGAGCTTTACGAATGTTCACCTGCCGCAAAAGCGGTTTTTGATATGGCGGACAGCATAAGAGAGGGTACTTCAAATCAGTGCTTTGAAGCCGACAAGGAAACTCTCAGTATAACAGTAAATACTCAGCCTTGTGTATTTACGGCAGACCTCGCCGCTGCTGCGGCAGTTGCCGAAAAGGGAATAAGACCTGATTATCTTGCAGGATTTTCACTGGGAGAAATCGCCGCTTTAGGTTTCGGCGGAGTTATGAGCTATGAGGAAGCGTTCCGTCTTGTATGCAAAAGAGGCGAGCTTATGGACAAAGCCGCAAAGGAAAATGAGGGTGCTATGGTAGCCGTTATGAAGCTTACGCCCGAAAGGGTTGAGGAGCTTGCAAGGCAGTTTGACAGCACATACCCTGTAAACTACAACAGTCCTGCACAGACGGTTGTAGCTACCACTAAGGAAAACGCTGATAAGCTTGTTGAAGCTGTAAAGGCTGAAAAAGGCAAGGGGGTTAAGCTTGCAGTAAGCGGAGCATTCCACTCACCGTTTATGAGAAGTGCCGCAGAGGGCTTAGGAGAGTACCTTGCTGACAAGGAACTGAAAACTCCCGAAATTCCCATATACAGCAATGTTACGGCACAGCCCTACAGCGGAGATATAAAGCAGCTTATAAAAGCTCAGGCAGAAAGTCCCGTACAGTGGCAGAAAACAGTAGAAAATCTCATAGCTGAGGGTGTAGATACCTTTATAGAGGTAGGTGTCGGAAAGACGCTTGCAGGGCTTATAAAGAAAATAAATAAAGATGTCAGGGTGTTCAATGTTGAAAACAGTGAAACACTGGAAGCGTTGAATATTTGAATTTGTGGAGGACGTAAAAAATGAGTTTGGAAAATAAGACAGCGGTAGTAACAGGTGCTTCAAGGGGAATAGGTCTTGCTGTGGCAAAGAAGCTTGCCGGGCAGGGAGCAAATATCGCCATTCTTTACGTTGGAAAGGAAGAAGAGGGCGAAAATGCTAAAAAAGAGGTGGAAGCTCTCGGTGTAAAGGTTGGTCTTTACTACTGCGATGTTTCAGACTTTGAGGAATCAAAGGCAACAGTCGCTAAGATTATAGAAGAATTCGGACAGATAGATATTCTCGTAAATAACGCAGGTATCGTAAGAGATAAGCTTGTTCTCAAAATGGAAGAGGCAGACTTTGACGCTGTTATAAATGTAAACCTCAAAGGGACTTTCAATATGATAAAGCACACTTACAGTCACTTTATGAAAAAGCGTGCAGGAAGAATTGTAAATGTAGCTTCAGTAGTAGGTATAAACGGAAATGCAGGTCAGGCCAATTATTCAGCCTCAAAGGCAGGAGTAATCGCACTTACAAAATCCGTTGCAAAGGAGCTTGCAGGCAGAGGCGTAACCGTAAATGCGGTAGCTCCCGGCTATATAATCACAGATATGACAAACGCTCTCAGCGACAAGGTAAAAGAGCAGATAGAAAGTGCTATCCCTATGAAGAAAAGGGGACTTCCCGAGGACGTTGCAAATGCAATTTCATTTTTATGTTCGGACGATGCCTCATATATCACAGGTGAGGTTATTCGTGTAGACGGCGGTATGGCAATGTAATATTATGCTTTGCCGTTTTGGAAAGGAGATTTGATATGAAGCGAGTAGTAGTTACGGGAATAGGGTGTGTTACACCTGTCGGAAACGATGTTGAAACAACCTGGAACAATCTTGTAAACGGAGTATGCGGTATAGGAAAAATAACCGCTTTCGATATAGGCGACTGCAAGGCTAAGGTCGCAGGTGAGGTAAAAGACTTTGACCCGCTTAAATATATAGAAAAAAGAGAGCTGAGAAAAACAGACAGATATGTTCAGCTTGCACTTGCTGCAGCTCAGCAGGCAGTTGACGACAGCGGTATTATGGGTAATGTAGATGAAAACCGTTTCGGTGTGTATGTAGGCTCAGGTGTTGGCGGTATGCAGACATTCTATGACAACAGTGTTGCATTCTATACGGGCGGTTCAAGAAAGGTTTCACCTCACTTTATACCTATGATGATTTCAAACATAGCAGCAGGACAGGTTGCCATAAGATTTAAGGCTAAGGGTGTGTGTATACCTATAGTTACAGCCTGTTCAACAGGTACTCACGAACTCGGTGAAGCTTACCTTGCAATCAAAAACGGTCTTGCAGATGCAATTATAGCAGGCGGCAGCGAAGCAGCTATAACTCCTCTGACAGTTGCAGGCTTTGCAAACTGCAAGGCTCTGACTCTTGTTGACGACCCCGAAAAGGCTTCCATACCCTTTGACAAAAACAGAAGCGGTTTTGTTCTGGGTGAGGGTGCAGGCATACTCGTTCTTGAGGAGTATGAACACGCAAAGGCAAGAGGTGCTAAAATTTATGCTGAATTTGTCGGTTACGGCAATACCTGCGATGCTTACCACGTTACTCAGCCTGACCCCGATGCAGAAGGAAGTGCAAGAGCATTCAAGCTTGCTTTCGAGGACGCTGCTCTTAAAGATGACGAAAAATTATATATAAACGCTCACGGAACAAGCACTCCCCTGAATGACAAGGGCGAAACAAAGGCTATAAAAATGGCTCTGGGTGACAAAGCTTACGATACTCTCATAAGCTCCACTAAATCCATGACAGGTCATATGCTCGGTGCTACGGGCGGTGTTGAGGCTATTGCGGCTGTACTGGCTCTGAAAAACGGAGTAATACCTCCAACCATTCACCTCAATGAACCTGATGAGCTTTGTGACCTCAACTATGTACCCAACAAGGCGGTAAAGGAAAATATTGATGTTTCCGCATCGTCTACACTTGGCTTCGGCGGTCATAATGCCGTTATCGTATTCAGAAAGCTTTCAGAGTGATTTATGCACTTTGCTGCGTCTTTTCGGTGCGACCCGCCTGACAATTTTCCAAGGAAAATTGTCGGAAGGAATTTTAAAAAAATTCCTTCCATAAAAAATTTTCAAAGAAAATTTTTTATACGGCGGGTCGCACCTGTGAGGCGGTATATCAGACCTAAATAAAAAATACAGGGGAATTGGAACAATGTATAATATAGATGAAATAAAAGAGCTTATACAGGCTCTTGACAATTCAAAGCTTACAGATTTGGAGATTACAGGAGAAAAAGGGGAGAAGCTTTGTCTTAAAAAGAAAACAGAGAAAGCTTCCTCAACACCTGCTGCGGCAGTAACTTTGCAGGAGGTTCAGACAGCTGAAAATGCAGTAAGCGGAGCTGTTGAGGAAAAATCGGAAAAATCTGACGGCAGAACAATAGACTGTCCCATGGTGGGAGTATTCTATGCAGCGTCATCACCCGATGCAGAGCCTTATGTAAGCATCGGCTCAAAAGTTAAGAAAGGTGACGTAGTATGTATAATAGAGGCTATGAAGCTTATGAATGAGGTAGTTGCTTCGGAGAGCGGAACAGTTACCGAAATTTTGGCTGAAAACGGAGATTTGGTTGAATTCGGACAGCCTTTATTCGTTATAGAATAATTACCGCAGTTAAAAATAAATCTCAGAGGTAAACAAAGATATGAATCAGGAAGAAATAAAGAAGATAATTCCTCACAGGGACAATATGCTTCTTGTAGAGGAAGCCGAAAAGATAGACGACGTAACAGCAAAGGGAAAATATACGGTAAAGGGAGATGAATTTTTCCTTAAAGGACATTTTCCGGGAAACCCTGTAGTACCCGGTGTAATTCTCTGCGAGATGATGGCACAGGCAAGCTGCGTACTTATTTCGGGCGAGGGTGTAAGGTCTACTCCGTATTTTTCAAAGATGGACAACGTAAAGTTTAAAAACAAGGTTTTGCCGGGCGATACATTGGAAACTACCTGTACACTCACAAAGAGCAAGGGCGTATTTTATTTTATCTCAGCCAAGGGATATGTAAGGGATAAGCTCTGTGTTCAGGCAGATTTTACGGTTGCGGTTATTCCCGAGGAGTAACAAAAAATTATATCTGCGTCAATCTTAGTACAGTTGGGAGTGTAGATGTTGTTTTCAAAGATATTGATAGCCAACCGTGGAGAAATTGCGGTAAGAATAATAAGAGCCTGCCGCGAAATGGGTATATCTACAGTAGCGATATATTCCGAGGCGGACAGGGATGCAATGCATGTACAGCTTGCAGACGAAAGCTACTGTGTCGGGGGAGCGTCTGTTTCGGAAAGCTATCTGAATATGGCAGCAATACTGACTTTGGCAGTTGCTACGGGAGCACAGGCAATCCATCCCGGATACGGGCTGCTGTCGGAAAATGCAAAGTTTGTTTCGTTATGCGAGCAGTGCAACATAAAATTCATAGGTCCTACTTCAAAAATGATAAGTCTGCTTGGGGACAAGGACACTGCAAGAAAAACAATGAGAGCGGCAGGAGTTCCCGTAACCCCCGGCTGCGATATAGTTGAGGATTTAAGCACAGCCCGTGAAAAAGCAATGGAGATAGGTTTTCCGCTGCTTATAAAGGCACGTTCGGGCGGAGGCGGAAGAGGAATAAGGCTTGTAAATTCTATGGAGGAGTTTGACAATGCATATAATTCAGCGTCAAGCGAGGCACAGTCGGCATTCGGTGACGGTGCCGTATATATGGAAAAGTTCCTGAAGCCCGTAAAGCATATAGAAATGCAGCTTCTGTGTGACAGATACGGAAACGTTATCTGTCTTGGCGAGCGTGAATGTTCCGTCCAGAGAAAAAATCAGAAGCTTATAGAGGAAAGTCCGTCCCCCGCTGTTACACCCGACATCAGAAAGGAAATGATGGAGGCTGCAAAAAAAGCGGCACTCGCCGTAAATTACGAAAGCGTCGGAACAGTAGAGTTTCTGCTCGACAGCGACAACAATTTCTATTTTATGGAAATGAATACAAGACTTCAGGTTGAGCATCCTGTTACGGAAATGGTAACAGGACTTGACCTTGTTCAGTGGCAGATACGAATTGCAGCAGGAGCTATTCTTACAATAACGCAGGACAGGGTATTCATTCACGGACACGCTATAGAATGCAGAATAAATGCCGAAAATCCCGATGAAAATTTCCGTCCCTCATGCGGAACAATAACGAAGCTTCATATTCCGGGAGGGCCTTCTGTAAGATTTGATACTGCCATATATCAGGATTATTCCATACCGCCGTATTACGATTCCATGATAGGAAAGCTGATAGTTCAGGCACGTACAAGGGATTACGCAATAAGGAAAATGAAAATGGCTCTCAGTGAGCTTAATATTCACGGAGTTGAGCATAACAGAAATCTGCAGATTGATATTTTGTCCGACAGGAAATTTGTGGACGGTACGTATACTACAGATTTTATGGAAAATCGTGAAAATAACAAAAAGATGAAATAAATAATGCGTGATACATATTTATTTATATAATACAGATTGGATTGTGGATTATGTTTAACAGTGATTTTTTTACGTTCCTTAAACCTAAAAACGAGCTTGAAAAAATACCGTCGGATAAACCGTCAGGCGATAACAAGCCGTATATTCCCGATTCGCTTCTGATAAAGTGTCCCGAATGCAAGAAAATGCTGCTTGTATCGGATTTGAACGAAAACAGCAAGGTATGCGTTCACTGCGGACATCATTTCAGAATAAATGCAAGGCGGAGAATTGAGCTGATAGCAGATGAAGGCACATTTGAGGAAAAGAACTCAGAAATGACCTCAAAGAATATTATAGGCTTTCCCGATTACAACAGAAAGCTTGCTACGGCAAAAAACAGAAGCGGCGAAAATGAGTCCGTTATAACAGGCATATGTACCGTAAACGGCTATAAAACGGTTGTCTTTGCTATGGAATCGGGATTTATGATGGGTTCCATGGGAACGGTTACAGGCGAAAAAATTACAAGGGCATTTGAGTATGCAACAGAGCATAGGCTGCCTGTAATAGCGTTTACTGTGTCAGGCGGAGCAAGAATGCAGGAGGGTGTTCTTTCGCTTATGCAGATGGCAAAGACCAGCGGTGCAGTAAAGCGTCACGGCGATGCAGGACTGTTGTATATAACTGTCCTTACCGACCCCACGACGGGAGGAGTTACGGCAAGCTTCGCTATGGAGGGCGATATAATATTGTCCGAACCGGGAGCTTTGGTAGCTTTTGCAGGGCCGAGAGTAATAGAGCAGACCATAAGGCAGAAGCTTCCCAAAGACTTTCAGACGGCTGAATTCTTGCAGGACAAGGGCTTTGTAGATGCAGTAGTTGACCGCCGTGAGATGAAAAAGGTACTTTCAGATTTGCTGCTTATGCACGGTATCAAAAAGACTGAAAAAGCTGAAACGGAAGAAAATACTTCGGAAAGCTCGGAGAGCTCTGAAAATAAGGAGGACAAGGTTAAATGAGAGCGTTTGACAGGGTTACTGCGGCGAGAGCGGCAGACAGGCTTACTACGTCTGACTTTATAAAAGTATTGTTCGGAGATACATTTTTTGAGCTTCACGGTGACAGAAGATATGCCGATGATAAGGCAGTCAAGGCAGGTATAGGAATGCTGGGAGATATGCCTGTTACGGTAATAGGTCTTGACAAGGGCAAAAATACCAGGGAGAGAGTTGAGAAAAATTTCGGAGCAGCTCACCCGGAGGGCTACAGAAAAGCTTTAAGGCTTATGAAGCAGGCAGAAAAGTTCAGACGGCCTGTGCTGTGTCTTGTAGATACAAGCGGAGCATTCTGCGGAATAGGAGCAGAGGAAAGAGGTCAGGGACAGGCTATAGCGGAAAACCTTATGGAGATGATGACGCTTAAAACTCCGATACTTTCCATATTTATAGGAGAGGGAGGAAGCGGCGGAGCACTGGCACTTGCTGTAGCAAACGAGGTATGGATGCTTGAAAATGCCGTATATTCGGTAATATCTCCCGAGGGCTGTGCAAGCATACTGTGGAAAGACCCCGAGAAAATGGCAGATGCGGCACAGTGTCTCAGACTTACGGCTAACGACCTTTTCACAATGGACGTTATAGAGAGAATTATAAGAGAGCCTAAGTCTATAGACAACCCCATTTTTGACAGCCTTAGAAATCTCATAGTAAATACCTTTAAACAGAGGTACAACCGTTTCAGAAAGTACGGACAGACAACAAAGGTTTTCAGCTTTGACGACAGCAAGGAAGAAGCCAAAGAAAACTAAGCAGTATATTTATATTGAAAACAAAAAGACATTGAGTGTGATATAAATTATCAACTCAATGTCTTTTGTTTAGGTATTTGAATATAAAAATTTAATAGCGGTTAATTACATCAATGATTTCTTCTTTATTATAGGAATTTTCGGATTTGTCAGCTATATTTTTATCAAAAATACTGTCGAGGCTATCGTTATACTCGTTTTCGCTTACCGAAATTCCGTTAATGAACCAACCCGGTTCCGAGATATTGGGAACGTTTTTGGTAATCGTGCCTGCAAATAATTCAGATAAGCTGTTATTATCACTTAGTTCATACACACTGTCTATATGGACTGGTTCGTAATAATTTGTACAATAAAAACGATTATTCTTTTTATAATATAAAAATTTACTATATCCGATTGACTGAGTTTCCACTTTATTGTTCGCAATCCAAGCAATACTAGTGCCAGGGAAATGACTTCCAGTGAAAAGCAGCAATTCAGGAATATCATCATTATTCACCAAAACAAGGTCATAGGTATTAGCATAGTTGGAAGTGTCACTGTTTATCATATCAATGTAAAGTTTTTTCCAGTTTACCATACGTATTTTGTCAATATAATTGACTCCGTCTGAGGTTATGGAAAACTGTCCATTATAATCTATATAGCCATTTAATTTTGCTGTAACAGAGTATTCTCCTTTGGGGAGAGCAACTTCAAAGTGTCCATGATTATCAGTCTTAGTCGGATATTTTTCAGATGTACTTTGGTTAGTAAAAGTAATATCTACATTTGATAATGTTACATCATTGTTTGTTGAATCTACTACAAAAGACATTGCTATAACCGAATCTGGTGTGGCGGGAGTTGAATTATTATTTTGGTTAAAGGCTTTTTCTACAGCAATATGGGCATCAATCATTTTGCATGAGGTACAACGAGAGTTAGTAGATTCACAAATAATATCTTTTACATCTTTTCCAGTTAAGCTATTGTTTGCACTCCATACCATAGCAGCAACTCCTGCAACATGGGGTGCTGCCATTGATGTTCCGCTCTTAAAATCGTATCGATTATTGCTAATTGTGGAATAAATATCATCACCAGGTGCGAAAATGTCTGTTCTTTTTCCTTCATTCGAGTACTCGGATATATCAAACTGCTTATTTACTGCACCTACAACAATAATTCTGCTGTAGACATCAGGATAATCTTTTTCACCAATAAGATTATTCCAACTCATATACTTACTTTCAAGATGACCGATTGACGAATGAGAATCGTTACCTGCTGCATTTACAATTACAAAATCATATCCTTTTTTTAACATTCTATCAAGAAAATTAGCAGATATATTTGCCTCTTTTTCCATTTCAGAGAAATCATTAGTTTTTATCCAATTTTCTAAAGCTTTATAATCTGTACCAATAACTTTATCATTTTCGTCTTTTATTGAAAATTTGTCAATATAGTAGTTAAATCCAAGACTTTCGTTGATTACTTTAACATTTCTTATAATTAATTCAGCGAAAGAAACTTTTTGATGCATAGATGATGTCGGCCAATAACCATTCTCTGAATATACCGTTACATTGCTTGACGATACAGCATATAAATTATTATTTCCATACGGATATATACCGCATATACCTGTATCGTTATCATTTTTAGCTCCAATAATACCTGCAACATGAGTTCCATGTTCCTTTTCAGCCAATAAATTTAATACTTTAACAGCAACTGGTACTCGTAAATCTTTGGGATCATAGTCCATAATATTTTCTGTACCATTTTTACCATCTTCATAGAACCATGCTGCGAATCCAAGGTCTTCATGACGTACATCAAAACCACCATCTAATATACCAACTTTAACAGGGTGAACTTGTTCAGAGTGAGAATTTAATAAATCCCATGCACCAAATGTATTGATAGCTTCTAATCCCCAGCTTTTTCCTTGTGCATCATTAAAGTTTTGTAAATCACTTTCCCATTCCTTACCATAATAGAAATTATTTCTTTGTTTTACAATGTCACTATCACCATATTCTTGTATATAGTTTAATGATGAACTCTCTATAATATCTTCTTTTGCAATATTATCAATTAATTCATTTAATTTTTCAATAGTTGCATTTTCTTTTAATTTTAACTGATAATCTCCAGAAATTTCTATTCTGCCTACGATTTCAGTATTGTACTTTTTAGCTAATATGTCGACTTGTTCTTTTGTTATGCCGTCTTTTGTAACAATAAGAATTTCATTATCTGCACAACTGATGAAATCATCAATTTGGCAGATATGTTCGGTGTCTACAGGAGAAAAATAAATTTCTCCTACATCATCAGGTGTATTGGGTTGAATTATATTATATTTCACAATTGCCTTGATAGTGATATCTTTACTGTCAACTTTAATATTTTGTAAAAGTGAAAATGATTTTGTCATTTTTTCAGAAGTCTCCACAGCAAATGTGTCAAATGGCATAGAAATTATTGCCATACTGCCAAAAATAGCAACAGCCAACAATATAGATAGAATTTTCTGTGATTTTTTGCTTTTCAGCATAACAGTGATTATTACACTACAAACGCAAATTACCAAAAATAATATCATGATTGTACCAAATACATCACTTGTATTGACTACTTGATTATTGGTATTACTGTCGGTAGTTTTTGCACTTGTATTGTTACCGTTACTGTTGGGAACATATACAGCATCTAAATTTATTGTTTCATTTGTTTTCAAAGTGTCGACTGCTTTCAAAGTCTGTGTGTTGTCTGCACGAGAATAACCGTCAGGGACTAAAGTCTCTAACACAACATTTTCAATATCAGTGCTGCTTGAATTTTTCACAATCAATGATGCAGAAATTCTATCACTTTTACTGTAACTGTCTCTGTCTGTTTTAAGAGTTGCTTCTAAGCCGTCCTGTGTGGTTGAAGTCGCAAATACGCTGACACTGCTCAAGCATATTAACATCAGCCAAATCAGCAACGCTGCAGATATTCTCTTGAAATTTTTCATTTGATTTAAGCCTCCTTGATAAATGTTTGTTTTTTGAATTTAGAATTTGTGGTTTATATTATCCTCTTACACTATCATTTTTAACATCTCCTTACTTTTTATTGTTTTTGCACTTATACAGGTTCAAAAACATAGTAACATAATTTTAGACTTAATTCAAGTATATTTTCAGTATACTTTCAAAAAAATAACAAAGAGGAGAATATTTTTATGAATGTTGAATATGAAAAGAAGCTTGGAAAAAATCTTAAAATGTTAAGGGAAAATGCTAATTTAACTCAGGAGGTACTGTCGGTGCAGTTTCAACTGAGAGGGTGCGACCTGACAAGAAGTGCAGTTGCTAAAATAGAAGTGGGACAAAGGCACATATATCCTGATGAAATAAAGCTGTTCAAACAGATACTTAATGTAGCATATGATGATATTTTTATATGAAAATTACGGTGAAACTTACTATAATATAAGTTTCACCGTGTATATTTTTATTTTGTCACATAACCAGCGTGCCGCCGTCACTTTGAAGAAGTATATAAATCTGTTCCTCCATAGCGGTTCCGGCGTTTATATAAACAATAACATTCTCGTTATCCTTGCCCCTGCACTTGAATTCATAACAAAGTATTTCCTTGCCGTCGGGCATTGGTATGAGTGCCTTCTGTGAGGAAATTATATCAAGCTCACCGCTTACGCTTTCACGAGCCTTTTGCTCCGGGATTAAAGTACTTTCAAACCCTCTGCGTTGCAGCTTACAATATCTCCCGTTACAGTCGAAACGCCAACCTTTATCAAATCACCGTAACAGACAGTGTCGTTTTGACTGTACGCAAAATTTATTGTGCATACCGAATTATGAATAACGTAATAGCTGTCCTTCATATCATAAATCTTCTGACGCTTTAAAAAATCCTCTGCTTTTTTCAGAGCCTCCTCATACTTGATTTTACCCTCATCGGACGGATAATCGGTATTGTATACCTCGCATACATAACCGCCCTTTACCGTAACAGTACCGTAAAGATTATCACCTTCAAAAACGTATACAGGCAGAACTCCCTTTCGGGTTTCCCTGTAGGTTATGTCGCGGTAATTTCTGTTGACGAAATCAGCAAGAATTTTTCGTGCCTGCTCTGCGGAATATTCCTTAGCTTTTTCAGTAAGCTTCGGCTTCTTCTGCTGAACACTGTCGGCAAAGGGGCCGTCATAAATCAGACTCGGATAATCAACAAAGCTTTTGCTTACAGTCAGAAAGCTGTTGTCAAAGCTCGATTTTTGGTTTAAGTCTGTATCTGAGCCGACGTTGCTTTTTAAAGTATCAGCTTTTCCTATAGTTTCTTCACCATCTCCGAATCTTGCTGAAAGCTCCTCTATTTTTGGTGCTATATTGTCCGCATATTCCGAAAGCTTTTTAAGTGCTGATTTATTATCAGTGCTGAGCTTTTCGTTGCGTGAAAGCTTTCCTATGGAAAACGAAGCAAAATCTCCCACCTGAGTGAGATATTTCTGAATACCTTCGCCATCGTTTTGTGAAACGGGAAGCTGGCTTAGTGCATTTTTTGCACCCTCTGCCTCGACCATAAGCTTTGATGCAAGTCCGTACTGCTGGGGAGGGGTGTTTGCATAGGAGCTTTTTTCAAGTGTTGTCTTTATAGATGAGCAGTAGTCCGAAAGCTGACTGAGCGACCTCTGGTATGAATACTGCATTTTGGTTCTGTAGTTTCCTGCCATATTGAAGCCTACTATACCTGCTCCGAATATAACAAGTACAGATGCACTTATATAGCTTATAAGCTTTACCTTGGCTCTTAATCTCATTTTGTATAAACCTCCGTTTAATATATCTTCAGTGTTAATATTTGCATAAAACTGAAATTTATTACGCTGAAATATCTTTAATTAAAATTTATAACGTAATTTGCGGCTTATATGGCGATTGCAGTCCACGGCAGCATTCGCTGCCGTGAAATTCAAAGCAAAGCTTTGAATTTGACAAAAGCTTAAGCTTTTGTCGGCTGCAATCGCAGCCTGAGCGAAGCCGGAAGTATTTTAAAAATATCATATTGACGTTGATATTGTTATTGTATATTATTTAGATAGAGGGCTGCAAAAAATGTAATTATTGCTTCCGAAAATTACACCCGATATTTCCGCAGTCAATGAGCAATACTGTAAATATAAGCTATTATAAATTCATATAGTTTTAATTGAGATTATTTATACAGGGGTGTGCAAATGATATGGATATATATGATGCTTGGTCGGGGTTTATTGAAACGGGAAGTGTTATAGACTACTTGAGGTATACTTCATTGAGAGATGCTCAGAAAGACAATCTGCCCGAGTATTTCAGAAATAATAATGAAAGCACTTTTGTGCAGGAGGATAAAAATGAAGCTGATAACGGACGGACTGATAATAGGTGAACAAAGCGTAGGTGAAAAGGATCGTCTTGTAACGGTTCTGACGAGAAAATCAGGTGTTATAAGAGCCTTTGTTAAAAACTGTAAAAGTCTTAAAAGTGCAAAAGGAGCTGCTACAAGACTTTTATGCTATTCCCGACTTTCGATATACTGCGGTCGGGATACATATATAATAGATGATGCTGTCTGTGAGGAAATGTTCATTAATCTCAGAAATGATATTGAAGATATGTCGTTGTCGCAGTATTTTTGCGAGCTTTCGGAGCATTTTGCACCTAAGGAAACAGATGCCGAGGATTTTCTCAGGCTTATACTTAATGCACTTTATTTTTTAAATAAGAAAAAACGCCCCGCAAAGCTTATAAAGGCTGTTGTGGAGCTTAGAATGATGTGTATAAGCGGATATATGCCCGATTTAGTATGCTGCAGCTTCTGCAAATGCTACGAAAGTGAAGAAATGTATTTTTTGCCGTATTCCGGAAAGCTGGTCTGCTTTGGCTGTATATCAAAATCAAATGAACACAGCATAAAAATACCCCGCAGCGTTGTTACGGCTATGAGGCATTGTGTGTATTCGGAATTTAATAAGCTGTTCAGTTTCAAGCTTTCTCCAAATGGTACTGAGCTTCTGGAGCGTTGCTCGGAAGAATATATTTTATATACTTCCGAGCATAATTTCAAAACGCTTGCCTTTTACAAAAACATAAAATAAAATGTAAACTAAAGCGGTGTTTCATTTTTAAATTCAGAAAGCTGTCTGTTTTGTTCGGAATAGATAGCTTCCATTTTAAGGCTTATCGCATTAAGCTCTTCCGAATACTCCTGAAACTTTTTACTTATTTTTCCCGAAAAATCGTTTTTCAGAGTTTTGTAGTGAAGCTGATGCTCTATATTTGCCCAGCAGTCCATAGTGAGTGTTCTTATCTGAACCTCAACAGGGTAGTACTCTATACTTTTAAGATAATGTATGGGTACGACAACTATCATATGATAGCTTCTGTAGCCTGATGGCTTGGGATTTTTTATATAATCGCTTTCCTTTACAATATCAAGGCAGGATTTCAACGCACGGGCAACCTCGTATACGTCCTGCTGATAGTAGGTTATTACCCTTATTCCTGCAATATCCGTAAGATATTCCCTTGCACTTTCAAGGTCTGCCTCATAACCACGCTTTGCAAGCTTTTTGACAATGCTGTCAAGGGATTTTACACGATGTATTATCTGATGTATAGGATTATGGCTGTGAAGATGTCCGTAGTCAGCGTCCAGTGCCTCCAGACGTATTCTTACAAGATTTATTGCATCTTTGTAAGGGCGTATAAATTCCGCATATTCTTTAAGTGTTTCTATCATTTTGCAGGTATTATTTTTATCCATAGCACCACCATTTTGAAAATTAGTTAAAATACACAAAAATATAAATCAACAATTGTACAAGTTCTATTATGAAAATTGAATTTGTTCATACTTTATTAACATTTATGTATTATATTATACGTGTCACAGGAAAACAATATAAACCATTTATATGTTTTACTTTGTTTTCTCATTTTTTCTTCTTATATATTCTCAGACACAGGCAGTGCGTTTTTTCGCATTGCCTGTGTCCGCTTTTTGAAGGTCTGTAATTTGCAGCCGCCGCTGCATTGACGAACTTAACCGGGAAAAATAAAATATGCCGTTATTTTTTTCTCATATCCCTGACATTTGTTACAGAGCCGTCAGGGTTTTCTATAACCATATTGTCGAGCTGTCCCTGAAGATTGGCACGGAATTCCCCTATGTATTCTTTGTATAGAGCCTTTTGTTCTGCAAGCTCGTCATCAGTAAGCCCGACCGCTCTTTTCTTTTTTGCAAGCTGATTAATTCTGTTTATTTTATCATTTGTCAAATCAAAACACCTCATTTTAAAGTAACTGTTGCAGAAATTATATCATATTCGGGTAAGATATGGTTTAATAATTTGTTAATAGAGGCAGGTAATTATATAGCAATTATAAAAATAAATTGATACGCATATATTGTATATTATCCGGAGCTGAAAATTTGTCGAACGGAGCATATAAAGAAGAAATGTAAATAATTTATTAAAGAGTAAAAATAATGCTTGATTTTTGGAAGCAAAAGGTATATCATATCTTTAGCACTCAGGGTAAAGGAGTGCTAAAAAATAACACTTAACCATTAGGAGGATAATATTATGACTATCAAACCATTATTAGACAGGGTAGTTTTGAAATCTGCGAAAGCAGAGGAAACAACCAAGAGCGGTATTGTTCTTGCAGCATCGGCACAGGAGAAGCCTCAGTTTGCTAATGTAGTTGCAGTAGGCCCGGGCGGAGTTGTAGATGGTAAAGAGGTTACAATGTATGTAAAGGTTGGAGATAAAGTAATAACCAACCAGTATTCCGGAACAAACGTAAAGCTTGACAATGAGGAGTATACTATAGTAAAGCAGTCAGATATACTTGCAGTTGTAGAGTAAGAGCAGAAGGTATTGTACTGTATACGATTTTGATATAAAACGGAGGAAATAATTATGGCTAAACAGATTATATATGGAGAAGATGCAAGAAAGGCACTTATGAGCGGTATCAATCAGCTTGCAGATACCGTAAAGATTACGCTTGGCCCTAAGGGAAGAAACGTAGTTCTTGACAAGAAGTTCGGAGCACCGCTTATTACAAATGATGGTGTTACAATAGCAAAGGAAATAGAGCTTGAAGATCCCTTTGAAAATATGGGAGCACAGCTTGTAAAGGAAGTTTCCGTAAAGACAAACGATGTTGCAGGCGACGGTACAACAACGGCTACACTTCTTACACAGGCTATTATAAGAGAGGGTATGAAGAATGTAACATCAGGAGCAAATCCGATGATACTCAAAAAGGGTATACAGAAAGCCACTGATGTTGCAGTTGAATCTATAGTAAAGAACTCAAAGCAGATAAACGGCTCAGATGATATTGCAAGCATAGCAGCAAACTCGGCAGCCGATGAAACAATCGGAGCTTTGATTGCCGAAGCAATGGAAAAGGTATCTACAGACGGAGTTATAACTGTAGAGGAGTCAAAAACAGCAGAAACGTACTCAGAGGTTGTAGAGGGTATGATGTTTGACAGAGGATATATTGCTCCCTATATGGTTACAGACTCTGAAAAGATGATTGCAGAGCTTGACGATGCGTATATTCTTATTACAGACAAGAAGATTTCCAATATACAGGAAATACTTCCCCTTTTGGAGGAGATTGTAAAGACAGGAAGCAAGCTTCTGATTGTAGCAGAGGATATAGAGGGAGAAGCTCTTACTACTTTGGTTCTTAACAAGCTCAGAGGAACATTTACCTGTGTAGGAGTAAAAGCTCCCGGCTTTGGTGACAGAAGAAAGGAAATGCTTCAGGATATAGCTATTCTTACAGGCGGCGAGGTTATCTCGGCAGACTTTGGTCTTGAGCTTAAAGATACAACTATGGCTCAGCTTGGAAGAGCAAAACAGGTTAAGGTTGACAAGGAGAATACAATTATTGTTGACGGTGCAGGTCAGTCTGAGAACATCAAGGCAAGAATAAATCAGATTAAGGGTCAGATTGAGCAGACAACATCTGATTTTGACCGTGAGAAGCTTCAGGAAAGACTTGCAAAGCTTTCGGGCGGTGTAGCTGTTATAAAGGTAGGAGCAGCTACAGAAATAGAGATGAAGGAAAAGAAGCTGAGAATAGAAGATGCTCTTGCAGCTACAAAGGCAGCAGTAGAGGAAGGCATTGTAGCAGGCGGCGGAACAGCTCTTATGAACGCTATACCCGATGTTGAGGCAGCTATTGCAAATGCTGAAGGCGACGAGAAAACAGGTATGGCAATCGTACTCAAGGTATTGGAGGAGCCTGTTCGTCAGATTGCAGCCAATGCAGGACTTGAGGGTTCGATAATAGTAGAGAAGATTAAGGAATCCGATAAGCTCGGATACGGCTTCAACGCACTTACTGAGGAATATGTTGATATGCTTTCAGCAGGAATTATTGACCCTGCAAAGGTAACACGTTCGGCATTACAGAATGCTGCATCTGTTGCATCAATGGTTCTTACAACGGAGTCGCTTGTTGCTGATATTAAGGAGCCTGCTCCTGCGGCACCTGCTCCCGATATGGGCGGAATGTACTGATAGTTATTAATAAAAGCAAAAGCCGGCAGTCTTTTTTAAGACCGCCGGCTTTTTTGAGCAGTTTAAGGGCTTTGCCCTTAAAAATCCCACCAAAGGCTCTGCCTTTGGAAACCGCAAGCCTTTGAAAAGGCTTGACCCAAACTTTATGGTTTATTTTTTCCGATAATATAGAGGCTATTCGGCAACATCTTTTATAATGGTTCGTTTTTTACCAAGAATTTTCCAGTCGGCTCTTATCGCAACATCTCTCATGCCGAACATATTGAACGGAGCAACAGGCATAGTATACGGAACGCCTAAAACGGATTTTCCGCAGACATTTACTGTAAGGACGCAAAACAGAAGAACGATTCCCCATATTCCTAGAATACCGCCTGCAAATATAAAAAGAATTCTGAGAACATACAGCTGGGGATACAGGTTTGGAATAACATAGGAGGCTATAGCAGTAATGGCTACAATCATAAGTGAAGGGGCTACTATAAGTCCTGCACTTACGGCGGTGTCACCTATTACCAATGCACCGACAATACTTACAGCGTGTCCGAGGGACTTTGGAAGTCTCAGACCTGCTTCACGCATAATTTCATACATAAACAGGACAAGAAGTATTTCGGTAACTAGGCTGAACGGTGTATTTCCGATAGAGGTTTCAAGCTGATTCAGAATTTGTTCGGGAAAAAGCTCAGGATTGAACAAAGCTACAGCAATGTATATTCCGGGCAGTAAAGAGGCGACAAAAAAGCACAGATATTTAAGCCATCTGATGAGCGTTGCGTAATACGGCTTGTAGGAATAATCTCCCATAGTCTGGAAATTTTCCACGAAAAGGTAAGGCACGATAAGTGCGGACGGCGTACCGTCTATCAGTACTGCTATTCTGCCCTCGTTTATTTTTCCGCCTACAGTATCCGGACGTTCGGTAATGCCAACTCCGCTGAAAAAAGAGCGGTCGTTTTCGTCCTCTAAAAAGCTTACAAGATAACCGCTTGCAAGAACTGTATCAATATCAATACTGTTTAATTTATCTTTAAGCTTTTTTAAAATACTGTCGCTCACAGCGTCCGTTATATAGCAAAGGCAGATTTCGGTTTTGCTGAGTTCTCCTAAAATCATAGTTTCCATTTTAAGCTTTGGATTTTTAATTCTTCTTCGCAGAAGACTCATATTTATATGGAGAGGCTCGACAAAGCCCTCTCTGCTTCCACGCTCGGAAACTTCGCTTTCGGGTTCTGTAACGTTTCGGAAGCTGTATCCCTGAACTCCAATACATATTGCAGTACTGCAGCCTTCTATGATTAAAACGGCAAAGCCTGACATTATCATCTGAAGCAAGTCCTCAAAATTGTCTGTACGTGAGATGTCAGATGCCGAAAGCACATATTTTTCGATATATCCCAGAAGCTCCAGCTTTTCTGTCTTATCAGGATAGAAGCTTTTTAGAAGAGGACTTATGACGCTCAGGGAAAGAGTTTCTTTGTCGCACATACCCTCTATTGTTACAACTGCACACCGCTTTTCGTTTACAGAAAGATTTCTTACGGTAAGGTCTGCCGAGCCGTCAAATTTCGCCTGAATATATCCTGTGTTTTTATCGGTGTTATCGTAAAGGCGGGTTTTGACGGTTTGTTTTTTTGTGTTGCCGCTTTGGGAGTCTGAAGCTGAAAAGTATTTCCAAAGCTTTAAAAGCTCATTCATAAAACATCATTCCTTTTTAGTTGTTTTTTGTTTTTGAAGCAAAATTTATGTATTGACGGAGAGTATATGCTGATGTTTGTTGACTTTCAATATATTTTTATTGAAATTTCAAAAAATATATTGAATTTATCTATAAGCAGTCTGTACATTTAATGTTAAAAGCTGATTTTCAAAAACAGGTGCGGCGATTGCAGACCACGGCAGACAAAGTCTGCCGTGAAATTCAAAGCTATGCTTTGAATCCATCAAAAGCTATGCTTTTGATGTCTGCAATCGCCGCAGCGAAGCCGTAAGCTGAATTTTAATTTTCAGATGAATTTCTTTTCTTTTTGTTGTACAGAAACATAACTATTGCCATGGAACATATTATGACATATCCTATCCAGCTGAGAATATCGGGGATTTGTCCGAAAACTATAAATCCCAGCGAAGCGGCAAAAATTATCTGAGAGTAATCGTATACGGAAATATCCCTTGCGGGAGCGTAACAGTATGCTGCCGTAATGGTAAACTGACCGCCTGCGGCGGAAAGACCGGCAAGAAGCAGAAATATAAGCTGCTGCAGGCTCATCGGTACAAATCCGAATATAAGAAAAGGCAGAGTCACCGCACAGGAAAAAGCGGAAAAGAAGAAAACGATTACCGCACCCTTTACGTTTTTTTGTCCGAGCATTCTTACAAAGGTATATGCAATACCTGCACACATTCCGCCGAAAAGACCCGCAAAAGCAGGAACGGTATCGGCATTTGCAAAGCTGGGTTTTACAACAAGCATAGCTCCTGCAAAAGCCGAGGCTACTATAATAATCTGAGCAGGACGGATTTTTTCCCTGAGTAAAATTACGCTGAATATTATAGCAAAAAAGGGTGACATCTTATTAAGAATAGAAGCATCCGCAAGGTCAAGAGTACCCAGTGCATAGAAATTACACAAAACTCCTGCTGTACCGAAAGATGAACGCAGTATGAGAGGAAGCAACGCATTTTTAGGAATATTTATCTTTTCGCCGTCCCTTATAAGAATAATTCCTGCAAAAATGAAGGCTACAAAATTCCTGAAAAAGCTCTTTTGTAAAGAAGGCAGATTTCCCGAGAGCTGTACGAACATATTCATAAGAGCAAAGAAAAATGCAGACAGAATAATCAGTACAATACCCTTATATAACGGTCTGATATTTTTAAATTTATCAATCATAGCTTTGTTCCCGAAAAAGTCAGTTTAGCATATCTTCACTCAGTACACCGTATTTTTCGTAGCGTACTTTTTTAACTATCCTGTTGTCACTGTCTACGAAAACAACATTTGGCTTGTGAGATGAAACAAGGCTGTCATCAAGCTGACAGTAGGACATAATTATAACGTGGTCGCCCGTCTGTACACATCGTGCGGCAGCACCGTTAAGACAAACCATACCTGAATTTTTTTCTCCGGCTATTGTATATGTTTCTAGTCGGTTTCCGTTATCGATGTCTACAACCTGTACTTTTTCGTACTCATAAATTCCTGCTGCCTCCATCAATACAGGATCTATGGTAATGCTTCCTATATAGTTAAGCTCCGACTGTGTTACAACTGCACGGTGTATTTTTCCCTTTAACATTGTAATCTGCATATATTTCAGCCTTTCGTAAATTTATATTTCTTTGCCGTTCTCTATGATAAAATTATCTATGAGTCTGGTTTTTCCGATATATACGGCTACAGCCGCAAGAATATCTCCTTTTATAACAGCAATCTTTTCAATATCGGGAAAGCTCACGATTTCAACATAATCAATCCTTGCAAGAGGTTCGCTTTCAATAATATCAGATATACGCTTTTTAATATCAGAAGCATTTTTTTCTCCGCACAAAAGCATCTTTTTGCCTTCCTCAAGAGCCTTGTGAAGTATGAGTGCCGCATTTCTTTCATCCTTGCTGAGATAAACGTTTCTTGAGCTTTTTGCAAGTCCGTCTGCCTCTCTTACGATAGGACAGCCGACAATTTCTATGTCAAAGTTTAAATCTCTTACCATTCTTTTTATAACAGCAAGCTGCTGTGCGTCCTTCTGACCAAAGTATGCCTTGTCGGGAGAGGCTATATTAAACAGCTTTGAAACAACTGTGCATACGCCTCTGAAATGTATGGGTCTGCTTTTTCCGCAAAGCTCCTCGGAAGGACCTGTCATATTAACAAATGTAGTTGCGTTCGGAAAATACATTTCTTCTGCTGACGGGTGAAAAATCAAATCTGCCCCTTCCTGCTCGCAGACCCTTGCATCTCTTTCAATATCTCTGGGATAGCTTTCCAGATCCTCCGTAGGTGCAAACTGTGTAGGATTAACAAAATCGCTTACAATTACTCTGTCATTTTCCTTGCTTGCACGTCTTATAAGGCTTGCGTGTCCCTCATGGAGATAGCCCATTGTAGGTACAAGACCTATAGTAAGTCCGTTTTTTTTCCATTCTTTGATAATATTTCTTGCTTCTGAAACAGTGTTTACGATTTTCATAAAATTATCTCCTTAAATTTTTACTCCCTGCCCACGTCAGCAGGCGATTGCAGGTGTCAAAAGATTTTCTTTTGACACGGTTTAAAGGTGAAACCTTTAAACGTACCGCAGACTTGTCTGCGGTACTGCAATCGCCGTATCTGCAAGCTTTAAGCCTGAGCAACGGTTATTTTAAACCATCAACAATCTGACTGTCAATATAGTATGTATGCTCCTCACACGGAAAGCTTCCGTTGTTTATATCCTCGTGATAAGCCTTAAAGGCTTCTCTCATAGCATCTCCTACTGCTGAATACTTCTTTACAAATTTGGGAGTGAAATCCGAGAACATTCCGAGCATATCCTGATAAACCAGAACCTGACCGTCACAGTCAGAGCCTGCACCAATTCCTATTGTGGGGATTGTAAGCTCCTCTGTTATTTTTTTAGCAAGTTTTGCAGGAATACATTCCAGTACCAAGGCGAACGCACCTGCTTTTTCTACGGCACGAGCATCATCAAGAAGCTTCTGAGCTTTTTCTGCGGTCTTTCCCTGAACCTTAAATCCGCCGAAGGCGTTTATAGACTGCGGTGTCAATCCGAGATGTGCCATAACGGGAATACCTGCATTTACTATAGCGGTTATCTGAGGACATATCTCCAAGCCGCCCTCAAGCTTTACGGCATTTGCATTTGCTTCCTTGACAAGTCTGCCTGCGTTTACAACGGCATCATAAACAGAAGTCTGATAAGACATAAAGGGCATATCAATTACAACCATTGCGTTTTTGGCACCTCTTGCTACAGCGGCACCGTGATGTATCATATCCTCCATAGTTACTGCAAGAGTATTTTCATATCCAAGCATAACATTTCCAAGTGAATCACCGACCAGTATGGCGTTTATTCCGGCTTCGTCAATAAGC
>ONDU01000060.1 GCA_900316615.1 uncultured Eubacteriales bacterium
TTGTTAACCTAAAACAAGCGACAGCTTCTTAGCCATCGCTTGTTAATATAATCTCATTCTGTTTTACTCGGGTTTACCCCAACTATTGACACAGAGCCATATAATCTCATTCTGTTTTACTCGGGTTTACCCCAACTATTGACACATAGCTAAAACGCAAAAGTGCCATAACGATTGTCATTACAGTCAGTAAGAGCTTCGTTATGGCATCTTTGTTATTCAGCAAAAGTCCTCAATTTTGGTAACAAGGTGATTGTTCCGATAAGTAATTCAGTAAAATTACTTAACCTCAACCTCAGCACCAGCCTCTTCGAGCTTCTTCTTGAGTTCCTCAGCCTCGTCCTTGGAAACAGCTTCCTTGATAGCCTTAGGAGCACTCTCAACGAGCTCCTTAGACTCTTTAAGACCAAGACCTGTGATAGCACGAACAGCCTTGATAACGTTCATCTTGCTTGAGCCGAATGACTTGAGGATAACGTCAAACTCAGTCTGCTCTTCAACAACAGCAGCCTCGCCGGGAGCAGCAACAGCAACAGCAGCAGCTGCTGATACGCCAAACTCGTCCTCTACAGCGTGTACAAGCTCAGAAAGCTCCAAAACTGTCAAAGTTTTCAATTCTTCAATAATAGCAGTAATTTTCTCAGATGCCATGATAATTAACCTCCGTATTGTAAAATAAATTATTTTTAATGTAAAATTCAAAAATCCGGGAACCGGTAAAAAGATTATTCAGCAGCTTCCTCTGCGGCAGCCTCAGTACCCTCATTCTGCTTGTCAACGATAGCCTGTACGGCACGGGCAAAGCTTGCGATAGGTGCCTGGAATGCACCGAGTACATTTGCGAGCAATATCTCACGCGAAGGTAGCTTAGCCAAACTCTCGATTTTATCCATTCCGATAACTGCATCGTCCATATAACCTGACTTTACCTCAAAGCTTTTGTGCTTATCAGCAAATTTACAGAGAATACGTGCAGCAGCAACGTAATCCTCATCACAGGTAGCAAGAGCTGTTGTACCCTCTAAAACACCCTTCATATCTCCCAGACCTGCGTTGTCGGCAGCTCTTGCAAGGAGAGTGTTCTTTACAACCGTATACTTTACGCCTGCTTCTCTTAACTCCTTACGAAGCTTGGTATCGTCCTCAACGGTAATGCCTTCATACTTAACTACAACACCTGCAATAGAGTTCTGCAATCTTTCAGTAAGGGCAGCAACCGTTGCTTTCTTTTGTTCAAGAACCTTTTCACTAGCCAAAGTAGTTCACCTCCATAAAAAGTAACTATGCGAAATCAAAAAGTGCCTTTCCTGCATGAGAAAAGGCACGGCATGACTAAAATAACAGTTTAAAGTCCTGCATAGTCTATTCTCGGCAGGCAGGGAAACTCCCTTTTACGATATCGCACCTGCTGTCTTTGAACAGCATATATACCATTTACAATTAAGTAAAGGATTTGTTATAAAAATTATCAGCCCTCAGCAGCCTGTCCGCCAACCTTGTTGGGGTTAATGCGAACACTGGGTCCCATTGTGCTTGTTACTGCACATGACTTTACATACTGACCCTTTGCAGCAGCAGGCTTAGCCTTTACGATAGCCTCAAGAAGAGTGTTGAAGTTCTCAAGAAGCTTATCCTTGCCGAAAGAAGCCTTTCCTATAGGACAGTGGATTATGTTTGTCTTGTCAAGACGGTACTCAATCTTACCTGCCTTAGCTTCCTTGATAGCCTTTGCAATGTCGGGCGTAACTGTACCTGCCTTGGGGTTAGGCATAAGACCGCGAGGTCCCAAAATTCTACCCAGACGACCTACAAGACCCATCATATCAGGAGTTGTTATAAGAACGTCAAAGTCCATCCAGCCTTCCTGCTGAATTTTCTGTGTCATATCCTCAGCACCTACAAAGTCTGCACCTGCTTCCTTTGCAAGCTCTACGTTATTTCCTTTACATACAGCAAGAATTTTTACACTCTTACCTGTTCCGTTAGGCAGTACGATAGCTCCTCTTACCTGCTGATCTGCGTGACGGCTGTCTACGCCGAGCTTTACGTGAACCTCTACGGTTTCGTCAAACTTAGCTGTCGAGGTCTTTACTACCAAATCCAATGCTTCGTCAGCATCATAAAATTTTGTTCTATCAATCAGCTTCGCACTGTCGATATATTTCTTTCCGTGTTTCATTGTCTTCCTCCCTATAAAGTGGTAAAATCGGATTCCTTCCTCCCACCGGGCAAGTTGCGTTAATCGACTACCTCAACGCCCATACTGCGGGCTGTACCTGCTATCATACTGATTGCCGAATCAATGCTTGCGGCATTCAAGTCAGGCATTTTCTGCTCTGCAATCTGCTTAACCTGCTCACGGGTAATCTTTGCTACCTTAGTCTTGTTAGGTACTCCCGATCCGCTCTGAATCTTACAAGCCTTTTTGATAAGTACAGCAGCAGGCGGTGTCTTTGTAACAAATGTGAAAGAACGGTCTGCGTATACTGTTATTACTACAGGAATTATCATTCCTATATCGCCTTTTGTGCGTTCGTTGAATTCCTTTGTGAACGCCATAATGTTTACACCGTGCTGACCAAGTGCAGGTCCGACAGGTGGTGCCGGAGTAGCTTTACCGGCAGGTATTTGCAGCTTTATAAAGCCTACAACCTTTTGAGCCATTATTTGTGCACCTCCATAATTGTGGTATCTGGCGGAATGTTTAAATATATTTACATTCCTCCCACAGGGAACAACTGTTCAGATTATCCCCTAATCCAATAATAACTGTTGTAATACAGATTATTGTTATACTTTTATTCAAGAAGCTCAGCCTGATTAAGCTCCAGTACGGCAGGCGTTTCCCTTCCGAACATGGATACCATTACCTTGACTGTATTCTTCTCCGTATCAATTTCCTGTACAGTTCCTACGAAATCCTCCAAAGGACCGTCTGTAATTCTTACCGAATCCCCTACGCTGTATGAAACCTCTACGCTTCTTACCTCTACGCCCATCTTGATAACCTCATCGTCCGACAAGGGTACCGGCTTAGATGATGGTCCTACAAATCCCGTACAACCTCTTATGTTCCTTACTACATACCAGGTTTCGTCCGTATAGACCATTTTGATAAATACATATCCGGGATATAATTTTCTCTCTACCTCTTTGGCTACTCCGTTTTCTCCGATTTCCGTAACCTTTTCGGTAGGAACCTTTACTCCTTGGATAACGTCCTGAAGATTCCTGTTTTCAACAGTTTTCTCCAATGTAGAAGCTACTTTGTTCTCGTAACCCGAATAGGTGTGAACAACATACCATTTTGCTTCTTCTGACATTGCAACATCATCCTCTCACGCAGCTTACATTGCCGAGGTTTCCATTATCAGTCCCAGCAATGCGAAAAGACCTCTGTCCAAACCGAATATCAGCAACCCCATTACAAGTATTATAAGCAATACTATTCCGCAGTTGTTGAATACTGTTCTCGGTGTCGGCCACGTTATCTTCTTCACTTCTGCTTTGCACTCACGAAAGTATTTTGCAATTCTGGCAAATATGTTAGGCTTCTTATCATTTTTCTTTACAGTCTTTTTGCTGCTCTTGTCAGCTTTTGCAGGCTTTGCGGAATTCTCGTCCTTCTTAGCTGCCTTCAAATCGACTTTCTCAGCCATAACCATTTCAACCTCCGTGCTTACTTTGTCTCCTTGTGGACTGTGTGCTTGTTGCAGAATCTGCAATGCTTCTTCATTTCCAATCTCTCAGGATTGTTTTTCTTGTTTTTAATAGTGTTGTAATTACGCTGTTTACACTCTGTACAAGCTAATGTTACTTTTACTCTCATTGCTAACGGCACCTCCGATATTGCGGTAATTTTAGCCTCCCTCGAAAACGGCACAAAAAAATAAGCCCCTTTTTCACGAGGTAACTATACTATATCATATATTTTTAATTCAGTCAAGACCTTTTTTTAGTTTACGGAAGCTGTTCCGAAATTTTTTTGAATTTATTCTTTCATTTCAATAAAGCAAAGCCTTTCCCTTGTATTTTATTATAGCACTCTGCCGGTTATTTGTCAAATCGGCAGAGTGTCTGTCGGTATTTAAGCTCTTACTGCTGAAGCTGTCCCGATATGAAAGGAACTACTTCATTATGCGGAATGTCCAGAACATATGCAAATTCATCATAAAGCATATGCTCCGCATCCTTGAGTATCTTTTCATCGGCAATATGCAGCTTCTTTCCTGACTTTTTCTGCTTCTGCTTGTGCATATACAGGGTTTTTATCAGCTTTACAAGCTCTGTACGCTCACCTCTTTCAAGTATCTTCCTATAGCTTTCCTTGCGTTCATCACTGTTTTCTATCCATATACTGCCTTCTTTCGGCATCTCCTTGATAAGCTTCATAATTTCATCCCTGGACAAAACCTTTCTCATTTTTTCAACAAGTACGCTGTTATTTTTAGGAACAAATATCTCCGAATTTTCCTTATGTATCGGTTTCAGCACATAATATTCTATATTCTTATCCCTGAACCTCTTTGTCACCGTATCGGTGATTTTACAGACTCCTTCATTTTTATAAATCACAACTGCTCCTACACTATACATAATCCTGCCTTCTTTCAAAAATCAAATACTTATTAATCAAACGTTAAAATGTCGGATAAAACAAAATAAATTACAAAATTATACAATTTAATTGTATCACACTTTTAATTTTTTTGTTATAGGCAAATTCAACAAATAGTTTGATTTTTTTAACAGGAAGATATATAATTTATGTTTTAATTTTCTAACACGATAAAGAACAGTCAATCTTGACTTTGTATTTTATTAATTCTCTTAAAGCTTCGCATTGATATTAGAGCGTGTTTACATATATTGACAAAAACAGAAAAATAGAATAAGTTTATAGAACTAACAAAAGAGCAATTTAATAAAATAGAGCATTTAATGCCGAAGCAAAGAAAAAGTCAACAATATCAAACTATGACTTTATGAGAGCATTGCTGTACATAATAGAAAACGGCTGCAAATGGAGGGCGTTGCCCCGTGTGAATTAACTTCGGCATAAAGGTAAAGACTGACAAGCACAGCAGCGGTAACAACAGGAATAATAAGAATAATTACAATAACCTTCTTTGATTTCTTTTCCTTTGTTTTTTGGGAATTTGCCATTATATTCTCCTTATTTCACAGGCATATACTTATCAAGATATTCCTCCACAGATTCCATCCATTGTCTTGAAATATCGCTGTCATTCTGCAATCCGTGTCCGGAGTGCTCAAGAACATAGTATTTATAGTCAACATTATTATCTTTAAGAGCTTTTTCGAGACGCCTTGATGCAGGGAACGCCTGTACACGGTCACAGGCTCCGTAAGCAACAACTGTCGGAACAGGATTGCTGCTTACCCATTCAGCTGCTGCAATAGGTTTCATCTTTTCAAGATACGAACCATTCTTCATATCTTCCGTTGTCAGTTTCTCACCGCACATTACTCCAAACAGACCTGCGGCAGCTTCAAGTGCTTCATCAGTATCCTGATCCAGACCGAAGATGCTCCAATCCTCCTTGTAAAAGCTTGACGGGCCGACAGCTCCATAAGTCAATACCAGAGAAACAGGTGATTCCTTGCCGTCACGGTATGTATATATCATAGCAAGAGCATGACCTGCCGAGCCACCTGCCATTGTCATTTTATCAATATGATAACCGGCATTTTCAGCGGCTTCCACTACTTTCGGTATTGCCGACCTGATCTCCTCTGACTGCGAAATTACGCTTGCATTGTTTTCATCGGTTCTCAGTGTATAATTTATGCCAGCTGCAACGTAACCTTTGCTGCAGAGCCATGCAAGAGTGCCTTTATCATTTGTTTTATCACCTGATGTAAAGCCGCCTGCATGAAGATATACAACAAGTCCGTAATTATCCTTTTTATTATCTGCCGGAAGATAAAGGTCAAATTTATTTGCTTCCCTTTCACCGTAAGAAATATCTGATTTGAGCGTTCCTACCGAGTCATTCCATTCTACATCGTATTTTTTTGACCACTCAGGATTGACTGTTATCTTTACCATAGCCGAACCAATGAATGAAACAAGGAATGCACCTATGTGCAGAGCGGAGTATTTGAGGATTTCTATATTTGCCCGGAGTATAGGCATAGAGGAATCGCACGGCAATTAGTACATTATGCTTATCAAGAGAGTGGCGTCAGCTCATCGACTGTTGGCTGTGCAGATTGTGATGTGCCGATGTATCAGGCATTAGGGTTTTCCATTCCGCTTGGGAATTTGCTGGCCTTTGATTCGTAATAGCATGCCCCAAGGCACGCACACTGCCATCATCTGCGGCGGGGAGCGGCACAATAGCAAAAAACACCTCTGAACCATTACGGCTCGGAGGTGTTTCTGCGTCTGTGGCCTTATTCTTTTATCGTGACTTCCTTCCCGTCCTTGAAGGCAAATACCACCTTATCGTCGAAGATCGTGATCCGACTGAACAGTCTACGGACGCAGCTCTCGTCGAAGGTGATCAGCGGTCCGGAAAGGAGCTCGAAGAAGGAGGCGAGATGTTACTCTGCGTCCATCCATTCGGGAATGGCATGATATCCGGTTTCGTCCTGCACAAGATGGATGCGGTAGGTCTGTCCGTATTCCACTGGGAACGCCACCTCGTTGGTTCGCCCCAATTCATACTGACTTTCGTTGTCAAAGGGAGAGAAGTCTATTGAAAATTTTGAAAGGTCTGCATCCGCGTCAAAGAGATATGAAGTTAGTTCAAATTGCAGGACACGCCCCGGTTCAAGCTCATTCCCGTCAAGATCTGCCTGTGCTCCGGAACAGGAACGGACGCCATTAATATAGCCTGAATAAAAAACCTTATATGTACCTTTTGTGTCCACCACTAATTCCACTTTGAACGAAGGAACTTCCTTATCAGACACCTTCATTAAGATATGATTCGCGAGAATGGCAGCGGCTCCTAAGAGCAAAACAATGCCAATAATCAGCATAATTTTCTTGGACTTTTTCATTTCATGATTCCTCCAAACATGTTTGATTTTATAGAATGATACACTCGGCCAAGTCAATGCCTGCCGGTGCGATTGCTCCACCGATAATATATTCATGTCAGCATATCCGTTTTTCAGGAGTTCAAGAATTTATGCCATCCGGCATCATAGAAATCACGGATCGCTTTCCAATATTCTGCTGTCCGTTCCTTTGAAAAGTCCAGTCGTATAGCCTCCGCATAGGTCTGATACTGGTGCCGCATCAGGAGAAAAAGCGTTTCTTTATCCTGTTCTGACATAGGCGGATATCCGGCTTCTTCCATCATTCGCCAAGTAGCGTCTGACTCCATTTTTGCTGCCTTGTCCAATATGTTTTCGTATTTTGTGCCTTGGGAGCAAAAAAGGAGAAGCTTTACATCTTCTAAGTTCTCAAATACAAAGTTTAGGACCGGGTGCATTGTGTTATCTTTTTCAAAAGCACGATCTGTCTCGTGCTGATTCAATGCATTCTGTTTCTGCTCGTCCGTAGCATGGAACGTCTCCAACACTTTGTGGATTACCGGATCTACCAATGCGGAAAACATCTCAGCTTTGCTGGAAAAATGGTTATATACACTTGGTGCGGCAATTCCAACCGTGGCGGCAATTCGGCGCAACGAGGCATCAGCGTATCCATATCGAGAAAATTCTGCTCTGGCAGCATCAAGCAATTTTTCTTTTGTATCCGTCGTTTTCCATGACATAAATCCACTCTCACCTAACGGAGCTTCCAGACAGCAATGGCGTATGTCTCAGCACAGAATCTCTCTCCGAAGCGTATGCCAATATGATGAAACGGTATCTGGAAAACGGAAATATCGTATGGAGTGCCGAATAAAAAGCACAAGAAAAAACGCTGATACAGCATAAACGGAGGTTAAGAAAATGAACAAAAGAAAATGCCCGTCCTGCGGTGCAGAAATGGAACTGTCCCTTTCAAACAAGAGCCTGGTATGCCCGTTCTGTAACACGCATATTGATGCGGACATCACGGATTACGGCAATACAGGGATGTTGGATGAGAAGATGTTTGATTTTCTTTGGAAGTTTGACAGTCTGAATAAATATGAAAATGTTGTTACGGATATTGATTCTATGTGCTACTGCCTGAATCATCTGAAAAGCACAGACAACATAGAGGACTATATCAGAACAGCACTCATCACTGACACTTATGTTGCCGCAGAGGGAATCCATCAGGAGCGTATCGACAAGGTGATGCCGAAGATTGCTGAACTGATTGAGCCCGGCGAGCATATCATTGTCTACGGCGATAAAGGCATATTTTTCTGCGGCAAGGAGTTTTTTGTTATCACGGATAAGCGAAGCATTTTTGTAAAAGGCAGGAAGATAAACACTATCTTGCACAGCGAAGTCAGTGTGATGCGTATGAATCCGAACGGAGGCTATCCTCGCTGGCTGCTTAATAATCGTGACGAATTTGCCATATCAGGTATCGGAAACAAATACAGACTACAGGGTGCTATTGCTGCACTGATTTGTCGATATTCTTTAGATACCCGCAATGCTAAAATTAAGATTATGTAAAGCCAAACAGCTGGAAAGAGCAAGCTCCATTCCGACCGTTTTTTTATGATTCATCAGCTCTTGATTTTTCTTCCTTGTCCGAAATATGGTCGCAGATAACAGCAACCACAACAGCCAATTCCTCCATGCTTTCATCGAACATCATAATCTCGTAGCTGTCGGAAAGAAACGATGATTTCTGCTCGATTTGGCAGAGCTTTCTGCCGTCAGCTAAAATATCGAAACGATAAGCTTCCCAGTTTGGACGTATTTCCAGAGACTTACCGCCAAACGTTCCGAAAAAATCATGTGTCAGGAGAGAGATTCTCTTCTTGATGTGTGCAATCTCCTGACCGTCCTTTTCAATTGTGTATTCAGGCAGGAGCTTGGCGAGCTTTTTTCTGAGCTTCATCATTTCGATACCGTTTTTCCGGATCGTAAAAACGTGCCTGGTTATATCGCCTTCAATCGCATAGAATACTTTCATTCCGTCCCTGTATATATTGTACTGCGGCTTTACAGACAAAGATTGTCGCATTGTGAGCATATATGTTCTGTTTTTTTTCTTCTTTCTTGTATTAGAGCTTTGATTTTCCATTGTTTCCACCTTAATTATATATTCGTTGAGCACAAAAAGCCGGCAGCGGTAAGCAGATACATACATAAACAGGAAGATACCTCATATATGAATTATCTTCCTGTTCGGTTTTTGATTCCGCTGTAGAATTGTATTTATCTTAAACAACGTATTTACGATGATAGGTGCATCTACATACTTGCTTTTTACAGCTTTAAGACCTGTTTTTTCAAACTTGTACGGAACTCTGTATCCTGAAACTGTACCAAAGATAGTTGATTTCCTTAATTAATGCTTAATTGGCGAGGGTAAGTGTAAATGCCTTCATCATTGCCGCTGTTTGTTTTTGTCACCTCATGCAGCTTCATTACATTGACTGTACCGTCATCATTATATGTCGCAGCCATCAATACAGGTGATGCGTATCAGCAAGAGAATGCTTTTGCTCCCGAATTTTTTATTCTGTTATCCTCCATATTTGTTTGCTCCTGTTATATTCCGATTTACACTAAGGGCTATTGAGATAAATCGGATTTATCTGAGGCTTTTAAGGTATTCTTTATGCTCATCAGTTACCCTGTAGCTTTCTACTGCTTTTTGAATAGCCTTTTTGTGTACCCATTCGTCCAGTCTGTGGTTTTCAATGTACCTGATGCTTTCATCGTATCTCTTCGCAAGAGCCGTTGCAAAATACCACGCAATCATCATTTTAAGGTAATATTCCTCACCCTTTTTGCAAGCTACAAGCTCAAGATATTCTTCCTTGAAATCCTCGCCGAGAAATTCATTCATCAGTATACGGATTCCGAATCTTGCTGTATAAACATGCTGTGACAAAATCCATTTTTTTATATAAGGCAAAAGTTTCTGATGATTATTTTTAAATGATTTCGGAGTTGCCTGATCCGATACAGGCCAACAGTCAATATAAGGAAGAAATAATTCCACACTTTTAACGCACTTGTCAAAATCCTTGATCTGAGCCAGCACAAAGAAATGAAGCAAATTCTCTTCGTAGTATTTATGAGGCAGGTCGCTTAAAAATTCATCTCTGTAGTCGCTTATGAAAACCTCTTTTGCAATTTTTCTGATCTGTGGAGTTCTGACACCTAAAATACTCTCGGGCGGTATATTGGGAACAAGCTTTTCCTGAAATTTTTTATATTCATCGTCTTTTTTTTTAATAAGACTGTCAAGCAAACTCACTTCACTTTACCTCCGTAAATCCCGATTTTAATTTGTTAAAATCTATGGTTATTATAACATATCATAGGTTGTTAGTAAAGTCCTGCAAAAGCCTGATAAACGGTGGATTTATCGCAGTTTGTTACCCTTGTTCCTCTTAAAAAGTAAATTTTTAAACTTTATGTATTTGCTAAAAAAAACGGCTTATTAAAGGGGTTTTAAAGACTTTTAAACACTTATTAAACGCAACTGAATGCCTTTCGAACACCACCTTCTTTACGCGGCTTTGTTTGTTTTGTTCTTTCACTTACTATCGCTTGCCATTCATGGCCACACTCGCCTAACCACCATACTACTCTGATGGATGCTTTGCCTTCTTCTATCATTCTCTGCTTCTTATTGTATCTTGTTTTGAAGTCTTGTATTTCGTTATACGTAAATCCAAGTTTGTTTCCTATTTCTCTCAGTGTTAGTCCTTGATTTACCATACTGATGATTTCTGTTTCATATTCAATTATGTGTCGATATTTTCTGCTCATAAAAATGACCTCCTATGGTATCTTTATTCTACCATAGGAGGTCTGTTTTTTCTATTGTCTACTTTTTACGGAGCTGTTCAACCCCGCCTGGGGTTCTTTTGTTACTCTATTATTATCTCCTACTCAACTGTTCAAAAATATCGCTGCCTAACATTTTTAATGAGGTTCTGGCAACTTCAAGCATTACCATTATCATATCTTCATCATTCCAATGCCCGCCGTCACCCTTAGTATAAATTGAAGTAGCTTGTAGCATTATGGCTGTACCATTACATTCGACGAATCTGTTCTCACACAAATTAGTATTAATAGGCATTCCATAATTTGCTGCTGTCAACCTATCAAGTCTGTTGAGCATACCATCATTATAGGTTAATGTGACCTTTCTGCCATCTGGCCGTGTTATGGTAACATTCTGTGTTAAGAAATTGGAACCTTCCAAGAATAATATGTATGGAAAATAGCGTTCGGATAACATAAAGTTTGCTATCTCATTGATGTTCTTATATGCTCTTTCGATTGCATTACCCGCAGCCATAAGATCTTGATTGTTATTTTTACCTACAAGTTTTCCTGCGCATATATTCTCAATATCTTTTCCTTGATGCTTAGCTTCTGATACTAAAACAACCCTCCAGTTACCATTATCATCTAGCACTTCTATTATTCCACCGTCGGGTCTTATACTTGCACTTTCAACAAAAAGAGTTTGTCCGAGGTATGCATCTATATTCTTTAATGCTTCATTAATTTCCCTCTTTGATAGATCCTTTCTATACCTAAATTTTAGCATTGGAAACTCAAATTCAAGTTATTCCTTAACAAATAGTGATGTGTTTCCAACTTCTTTGTCGTGTATTTGTGCATCCGCATGGAATATAGTAATTGATCCCTGTCCCTCTTTTTGTTGATCAGTTAATCGATCAGATTGTCCTTTTTTCATTATCTATGCACCCCTTCATTAATCAATAAAAAATTCATCAATACTTTGAATCTCTTTGTAATTTGTGTTTTGACCTAAGGAAACACTGATTTAATCAAAAAATATAATTCTAATTAAAAAAAGAATTACAACAGCATGAAACTATGCAATAATAAAAATGCAAAAGAAAAGCA
>ONDU01000039.1 GCA_900316615.1 uncultured Eubacteriales bacterium
AAGAAGCGTTCAACGAACTTTTTAAATCAACATTTGATAAAAATAATACAGAGGAGAAAAATTAACTGTCATGAAAAAAATTGCATTATTTTCTATTCCCGCACACGGTCACACAAACCCTATGCTCCCCGTTGCTAAAGAACTTGTAGAGCGTGGAAATAAAGTACGCTTCTATTCCTTTAACGAGTTTGAGCAGAAAATCAATAATACAGGTGCTGTATTTGTTTCCTGTGATTCATTTTTGCCTGAGCTTACATCTGAAGAGGAACAGAAAATTAAAAATATATCACTTACCGAAATGTCAATACAGGATATCCGCATTACATTAGCTATGAATGATTTTCTTGAAAAAGAATTCAAGGAATTTAAGCCCGATGTTGTCTATACTGACTCTGTATGCTTCTGGGGAAAACTCAATGCCTGGAAATATAACGTACCTATGGTAGTATCAACAAGTACATTTGCTTTCAATGAGTTTTCATCAAAATATAGGAAGCTTAAACCTGCCGAGCTTGCAGATATGATTTTTGGACTTCCTAAAATTTCAAAGGAACTGAAAACCCTTGAACCCTATGGCTATCACGTTAAAAACACACTTTCTCTTGTTCAGAACGACAACAGCACCGACTCCATAGTCTACACTTCAGAAAATTTTCAGCCCTGCTCCGAAAGCTTTTCCGACCACTATCTTTTTGCAGGCCCTTCAGTTTTCTCAAAAGTAATGCCTCTGAAGAAAAAGGACAGACCTCTTGTATACATTTCTATGGGAACGGTTATCAACGAAAGACCCGATTTCTACAGTAAATGTATAGAAGCACTGAAAGCTCTCAATGTTGATGTAATTATTTCATACGGAAAATTTATGGACATAAGCATTCTCGGAACACTTCCCGAAAATGTAAAAGCTTATCCTTATGTTGACCAGCTCGATGTTCTTTCAAAAACTGACGTTTTTATAACTCACTGCGGTATGAACAGCGTTTCCGAAAGCCTTTATATGGCTGCACCTATGGTTCTTTACCCTCAGACAGGCGAGCAGTATGCCGTTGCTAGAAGAGTTACCGAAATAAATTCAGGTATTATGCTCAATGATGACTCAGCGGAGGGTATCAGGAATGCCGTGCAGGAAATTCTCAACAATAATTCATACTCAGAGGCTGCCATGAAATGCTGTGAAGATTTCCGCAGTTGTCCCGGTACAAAAGGTGCGGCTGAGTTTATCGAAAACGCTCCGCATACTTCAGACGGCATTGATATAATCAGTGAATTACATAAATCACGTGGTAAACTTATGCTGTGCTACTGGCTTATTGCCATCGCTGTTCTTGTTGCCGCAGGATTTCTGATAGGCTGGAGTTATGTATGGATTGTAGGTGTTGCCGCAGGTGTTCTGTCAACCCCCATTGTAAACGTAATTCAGGATAAGCAGTATGAGAAGCTTGCCGAAAAAAGAAAAAAGCTAAAAAAATAATCCGCAGGCAAGACATAAAAACACAAAAAGCACTTTACATTTTCCGTAAAGTGCTTTTTGCTTTAAGAAGAATAAATAAATGAATGAATTAATCAAGTTATTGTCTCTGTTAAAGTGTTCAGTACACATCTTTTTTCTCACTTCTAACCCTGCGGCATCTTATAACTATCCTCTGTGCACCTGAATAGTTACAGGTAAACAGAGTCAGATCCCAGTCGTTTTTACTTTGCTTTTCTACAAGAGCCGTATACTGGTCAGGATTAAGAGTTTCAATATCAAAAGTCTTAAAAGTATATCTGTTACTCTCAATATCTGTAAATATCACGTCATAATCAAAGCCGAGCGAGCCTATTCTGCCAAAATGAACATCATAATTATGTGCCGCTATCACAAGATTATCCTTATAGACTGAACCACTGTAAATACAGGGGGTCTGTTGAAGTGCAGCATAACTGAAGCTCTCCGCTACAGGAAGCTCTATGCCCAGTGAAGGAATTTCCAAAATACCGGCATAGCGTTTACCGTCTATTCTTACAGCAGGCATTTCCCTGTCAGGGTTATCGGTAGGAAGAACATTATCGGAGCTTTGTTCCTTCGCCGCAAGCTGCGTTCTTAGCTTATACGTAATCCTTGCCGAAGACTCATATGCATTCTGAGTTTCCGCAGAATTATGTATAAAGAAAGCAAGTGCAGTAATTATACACAAAACTCCGATAAATATAAATATCAAACCTTTTTTATTCATTGTTTTTTCTGCCAATCAGCACTCCGAAAGCAATAAACAATATGCCTGCTGTGCTGAAAACGGGGATTGGCCAGTTAAGCTGACCTGTCTGAGGGATAAAGGGAGTATCGGGAGTTGTGGGAGTTGTGGGGGTTGTTGCAGGTACTGTTGGAGCTGTTGGTGCTGTTGGTGCAGTTGGTGCAGTTGGTGCAGTTGGTGATGTAGGTGATGTAGGTGATGTAGGCTCTGTAGTTTCCTCGTGGTCAAAAACGTTAGTAACCGTAAACACATAACCCTCTTTTGAGATTGACACTGTATAAGGTGCATCTTCGGGTACGTTTTCGGTTAATGTCCACTCTGCATCAGCATCTAAATTTTTCCATGTGTGGTTCCAGTTGTTTTCTTCGTTGAGAGTAACTGTATCAAAAACATCTGAATTTTTGATAAGCTGTATCTCTATACTCGGACATATAAACATTCCAGGACGCTCCTGCCATACTTTGACAACGCTTATGCTAACCGGAGTATCCTCATCACCAAATCTTTCAAATTTAGCATTGGCTGTTATATTCCACTCCTGCTCACCGTTCGTGATACAGGGTACGGATATGAGCGAAGGACTTACCGTGTAATGTGCTCCGTTTATCTCAGTGCTTTCTCCGCAGATAAGGTACACACCCCTTTCAAGTCCGCTGAACAGAACCACACCGTTTTCTCCTGTTGCAGATGTTTTTAGAGGAGCTATTCCATCTCTGTTTATATATGACCAAAGAGTATATGCCGAATTGTCGCAGTGCATATTTACTTTATACTGTGCAAAGCTGTCGCTGAGGACTGCACCGTTTTCAGTAATTTCTCCTACCTTGTACAGGTTAAAACTAACGTTTCCAAGCTCATACAAAACCGTTATCTTACCGCTCTGCTCGTCCGCCGAAAAAGGCGTACAAAGTACTGATACCATAAATACAAGTACAAAAAGCGGAATCAAAAACTTTATTTTTCCTGATATTCTCATATTATCTCCCTCCCTTCTTATCCTTTCTTTTTAACTCGCCTGAAACGAGTACGATAAATATGATTATCAATATAGGGGTAGCTGCTATAGGAGCAACTATTCTGGGATCGATTTGCAGGGCATCGGCAGTTATACGAATTTCTTCTGTTTCGCTTAACTCTGTAGTCCTGTGTCCTCTCACAAGAAGTCTGTGCGAATTTACTCCGTATGGAGTGCATGTCATAAGCGTACACAAATCCTCACCCGGAACAATGGCAAGCTGTTCCGTTTCACTCGGAAGAATTATGCTTATTTTGTCTACCTCGTATGTAAGAACCTCATCAAGAGTTCTTATCGTAAAGGTATCTCCCTCTTCAAGCTTATCAAGACCTGTGAAAAGCTTTGCAGACGGCAACCCTCTGTGACCTGAAAGCACTGCATGTGTACTCTTGCCTCCTATCGGCAGTGAGGAACCTTCTATATGACCTATCGCTATTTGCAGAACGCTTGCCTCAGTACCGTGATATACGGGCAAACTGCAACCTATTTTAGGTATCTCTATACAAGCCATAACACCTGTACCTGAAACATTAAGCAGACCGTTGTACTCCTCAATTTCCTTTTCGGACAGCAACCAGTGCGGCGGCTTCTTAGCTTTTTCGGCATTGTATTTGTTTGCCTTTCGGAGTATTTCTTCATACTCGTTCTTTTCTATGTGTGCCACCGCTTCGGCATAGCCTGAAATATCCTTTGCACGTCCTACATTGTTTATATAGTCGCTGAGCGTAGGATATATCAGCAAAGCCAATCCTGCCAGTAAAAATATTGCTATAAAAAATGATATGATTTTATTCTTCATTAATCAGGATTTCTCCCCAAAACCGTACAGCTTCCCCTTAAGCGGAGAAAGCTGTACGGAAAATCCGAAAATTCAGATTTAAATTTTTTTAAAATTGAAGCTTCCGAATTACTTCGATGATCTGCGTTTTACGATGAACAGACCTGCTGCTGCAACTATCAAAGCTCCGCCGATGATATAGATAAGAGTTGTACCCTCTCCGCCGGTTCCGGGAAGAATGTATGTCTTTTCGTTGGAAACTGTTACCTTTTTACCATCTACTGAAACATAGTCGTTTGAATTGGGTGTAACACGATCATTCTTGCTTACAGAATAACCAAGAGTATTTCCGCCCTGAGCAAGAAGTGCACTGTGTGCATCGCCGTCAATCCAGTTCTGAGCTGCAGTATCGTCATAGTCGGGAAGTATGACAGCGTTTACATCTATTACAACGGGATTTTCAAGAGGTCTGTAGTCCGTGGGTGCCTTAGCCTCTACGAGCTTATATGTACCCTTGTCAAGACCCTTTACTGTAAATACATTGTTTGCATCGGGTGTGATTTTAACAGCCTTTGAAACTGTTCCCCAGTAAGGAAGACCGCTTGCTGCCATGCAGTAATATTTGCCCTGTTCGTTTAAGAGATAGAACTCTGCACCGTCAAGAGCTGCACCGGTGTTCTTGTCAATTTTGTTTACATCGAGTGAGTATGTGAATACGATTACCTTATCCTCAGGTGTCTTACCCTTTGAAGGAGTTGTGCCGCCGGGTGTGGGAAGAGGGTTATTTGAATATTCAAGATAAGCCTTGTTCTCGTTTCCGTTGTAGCCTACAACTGCTTCGTTGTTGAGAACTGCATTGTAGTTTACTACTACACGGCTCTCTGAGTTGATGTCAGTTATGGGAAGAATGTCGTCACACTCAAATACAACCTTTGTTGTGCCGTCAGCGTTTACAGTTGCTGTGTATGTGAATTTTCCTGCTTCTACAAGCTCGTCACCTGTCTGAACATACTCGCCGTTTGCATTGGGGTTGTAAACATAGATTTTAACGTCTGCTCTGTTTGCATCAAATGTAAGACCTTTGCAAAGAGTATCTACAAAGCCATAGTAGTAAGTATCATAATACTCCATACCCTCTGCCATTGTACCGATAAGCTCGAAAGGAACCTTATCGCCTATGCAGTAGTCTGCTGCGTCATTGTAGCCCTCGCCGTACCTGTACTCGCCGTAAGCTGTGTTGATTCCGCTTGCAGCGTTGCCGTTATAGGTATTTTCCTTTACCTTCTTCTCGAGTGTGGGAACTGTTACCTTTACGTTTATGTTTACTGCCTCGTTAGCCTTCATCTTTGATACAACTGCGTTTGCTACAACGTCTTCCTGATTGTTTGTTTCTGTAGCGTCAAGGAAGAGATAGAAGCCTGTCTGTGCGAATGTATCACCGTTTTTGTATGTGCCTGCCATAGGTGTGAGGTTGTTATCAACAGCAAACTTTGCTGTGTATTTTGCAAAAGCCTTTGCTACGTCGCTGTCATCTCCATAGTTAGGGTTTGAAAGAACCTTTGCAATATCCTCAGCTGTTGTGAGTCTTTCAGCAGCACTGAAGGGTGCTGTACTCTTAAGACCGTCTATAAAAGCTGCTTTCTGTGCATCTGTTGTAAATGCACTGCCCCACTGAACGTTAACTATGCTGTCATTCTGATTTGCAGAAGCATCTCTCTTGTAGCCTTCTGCGTTAAAAATCTGATAAGCATAATAAGAATGTGTTGTCAGATCCTTAGGATCGTCAACTGCCATTGCGGAGAACATTGATACTGCTACTATAACAACTGCCAGCAGTATTCCGCCGATTTTTCTGAATTTCTTCATACTAATTTGTCCTTTCTTTAAATAGTATTAATATCTAAAAAGGCAATGCTTTTAACGCTTCGCCTTTTTTACGATAATCATAAGTCCGAATGCTACACAAAGCATAAGGATACCTGATACAACGAATATCTCACTGCCTATTCCGCCTGTTTCCGGAAGTATATAGATTTTTTCATCTGTAAGCTCAAGCTCAAGTATGAACTTGTAAGCGTCCTGCTTATCGGGTGCTACATATACCAGCTCTCCCTCACCCTGATGGTTAGCAGCAAAGCTTTGCTCCATTCCTGCGTTCTGTGAAGCACCGAAATAGAACCAGTACTTCTTTGTATCCAGACCATAACCCTCAGGAGGAGTTATTTCCTGAATATAATACGGTTTATCAAGCTCATATATGATACCTTCCACAACATCGGTTGCAAAGCTGAGGTTTCCGTCAGCATCTGTTTCATGCTGTGCTATAAGCTTTCCGTCTTCCGCATAAAGACCATATATAGCTCCGCCAAGATTTCTTGCATCGTTCTTGTCTGTCTTATGAATGGTTACATCATACTTCTGTGCATAGAATGAATTGTAATAGGCATCTCTTACGTATCCGTATTCAATAACGCCGTTACCATCAACGCCGTTACCATCGCTTACTGAAGCTTCATTCCTTATTTCTACCATATCATCGTTGGTGTCGCTGTCTATACGTGCACTGTAAGTTATAGTATACTTATACGCACCTATATTCATAATCTGAAATTCTAGCTTGCCGCTCTTGCCTGCGGGGTCATAGGTATCTGTAACTACATAGTCCTTATCCTCACCGTAAATCAGGTCGAATATTTCACCTGCTGCATTTTCAGCGGTTATCTGTACAGAGCCTTTGATATATCTCAGGTTTTTCATCGTATCATTTACTGTAAATACGTTCACACCACTTCCGTTAGGCTTAGCCAAAGCCGATATATCAAACTTACCAGGGTTTACAGTAATTTCAAACTTTCCGATATAGTTGTTGTTTTCGTCTGCAACAGTCGTTTCGTTCTTACCTATAAACTTCAACAGCTCAACATTAGCATAAGCTGTCTGCTCTTTAGATGCCTGTCTGTTTCTTCCCTTGAGTGTAACTCCGTTGTTATACACGTCACCGTCAACTATAGCGTTCTGGAATGCGAGAATACCGTTGTCCCTTTTCAAGTCCTCAATGGATTTATCAGGGTGATTTCTCTGGTCTTTCTCAAATTCATAGCCGTTTATGTTGTTCTTGTACGAAATATCAACAACAGCGTCCTTATCTAGATTCCAACAGGTACACCAGCCGATATATTCGGAAGGAAGTATACTCTTGCAGCCGTTGCTGTCACTTGAAACGCAGTCATCTCCGTCACTGCTACATTGACATCTGTTTACCAGATAAAGTTCCAGATTATTCGCATCAACATAGTATGCTATATCTTCACTTGTATCATTGTAAACATCTTCAATATTCTTTACCTCACGTTTTGAAACATCACCGTAAGATATGTACACACTGGGCTTTTCCTCATATACCTTTGTTCCAAATCCATAAGACCATCTCTTTCGGAGATTTGGCGAGTATGACTCATCTGAGAACTTCCATTCACTCTTGAGCATATTTGACTTAGCCGCAGGAATTTTTGCGGATATATCAAAGTGGAAATAGCCGTCAAAAGAATTGTCATCTGACTTTACAAGATAACCCTTCTTTTCTACTCCTGAGCTTGCTGTCATTGAAGCTCCAAAACCAAGTGTTCCACGAACATCCTGATAATGAACTACTTCACTGCCAAGCTTAAGAATAAGCAGTCCTGTAGCTTCATCGACCTCAAACGTACCTACAGCCGTATTACCAAACTTTATTTCTCCGGTTCGGGCTTCCGGATTTACGTGAAGTCCCTGAGGGAGTTCATACTTATAATTTCCGGTTTCTATTCCGTTTCTCGTACTGAATGTGATGGTATAGTTATAACCCTCACCTTCTTCGCCGTAAATGAAACGGATATATCGTCCACGACCATCTCTCAGAACTCCGCTGATTGTGCCGCCACGACCCTCTATATACTGAACAAAATCAGTATAATTCTGAACATCTGTTGCGGCTGATTCCTCTGCGGCTGCTTTCGAGTCTTTTTTCGGGGTTGTTTCCTCCCCTTGCGTTGCCTGCTCTTTTGATGTTTCTCCTTCGGAAGCTTTCTCAGACAATGTTGTTGCTTCCTGTATGTCCTGAGCTTCGGTCGGTGCTTCGGCAGCTGTTGCCTCAGCTACAGACTCGGATTCTGCTGAATCTTCGGCTGCTGCGGTTGCTGCTGCAGCTTCCGTATTGCTTTCAGCCTTGTTTTCCTTTTCTCCCTCTTCGCATACAAGAATCTTCCGCTCCTCATAACATTCTTCGGAATGAATGTGGTCTTCGTCTGTGCTTTTACATACAAGCTTCCTGCCCATACGGTAACAGTCGTCCGTGTGTGTATGCACGGTGGAAATTTCAACTTCCTGTTCGTCTGTAGCCGTCTTGGCGGGCATCATCAGTGAGTATGCGGTAAATCCTGATACAAGAACAGCCGCACATAAAAAACAGCTTATAAGAACTTTCTTCACAGCAGGCATTTTTATGTTACTGTCTTGTTTACGCTTCACGTTGGCATCATCTCCTTCCTTTTAATTTTCAACAAATCCCATACGGTTCAACGGCCATACTCTGAATACAGGCTTTCCGGAAATCTGCTCCAGAGACACACATCCCATAGCTTTATTCCTGCTGTCTACAGACGTAAGGCGATGATCCCCAAGAACGAATATCTTTCCTGAAGGTACCTGATAGGGCAAGGTTATATCACATTCCCCGAGTGCCTTTTCGGAAACATACTCCTCCTGCAGTTTTTTGTTGTTGACATAAACGCTTCCGTCATTTTTTATATTAACGAAATCACCCTCAAAGGCGATAACACGTTTAACTAAAATTTTGTTATTATAATAAAATGAGATTATATCTCCCCTGTTGAAATCATATGTTCTGAACGTGAGAAGAACATCACCTTCCTCAAGCAAAGGTGACATTGATGTTCCGTAAATCTGCAAAACAGGCATAAACAGCATCGTCAGAAGCACTGTAACTGCTGCTACGGTAATAAGGGCAAAAAGCATTTTTCTGAGAAGCTCTGATGAAATCCGTCTGGGTCTTTCTTCGCTGTCCTCATTGCTGTCTTTTTTTCTGTTTTCCGTATCTCCGCTGTTCCTGTTACTTTCTCCGTCTTTTATTTTTCTTTGCGGGATTAACTCATCCTCATAATATATTTTTACTCTTTTTGTCGGGCGTGAAGTTTTTTTTTGATTAGCGTTCTGCTCAATGTCATATTCGCTATATGACTTTACATCAGCAAGAAGCATATCCAAATCTTCATTTATATCTATCATATCAAAAAACTCTTCGCTTTCCGATTCTTCTCTTTGATTCACGCTTTCAATAATTGAGTCAATATCCTCTTCATCAGTATCGTTTTCAGCCCTCATGCTTCTGAAAACCTGACGTACCGCTTCTTCAAAATTTTCTCCCGTATCAAAACGTGTGTCTGCGTTTTCAAGTATGTCGTCTACATCTTCTTCAAGAGAAACGTCAATCTCAGGATTAAGCTCAAGCCCTTCTATAATCAGTTTTATATCCCTGTCAAAATCCCTGTCATCAAAATATGCATTATTACGGTCACTGTATGAGTATATTTCCTCGTAAGTCTCATGTACACCATCACCGCAAGAATTTTCATTGTTATATGAATATTTATTTTCACAGCCTTCGGATACACCGCCGTTTGAGCATATATTCTCATAAGCTTCTTCGGAAGCTTTATCCGAGTGTATCTTGTCATTACTGTCTGCTGTGGAATTTTTACACAAAAATGTATTATCAAAACTTTCGGAACTATCATCAAGCGACTTACCGGCAAAAGTATCATCAACACTGCTAAGCTTTTCGTTTTCTTCTATATTCGTATTTTTTGCAAAGCTTTTTATTTTAAAGATAAACTTTTTTATTTCTATGTCATTTTCTTTATTTTTAATCAAGACCGATAATTTTCCTTTCAACAATTCAAAAAAGTTTACATTTTTGAAATATCTGCTACAAAAAATTTATATATATAAAATACCATAAGTTTACTTTCAAAGCAAGCATTTTATTAAAAATTTTTAAATGCTCTGTATTTGGAAGCTGTTTGGGATAATTTATGATAATAAGTAGTGTTCACAAAAGTTATGACAGACTTACTTCACTTATAATCACACAAGCTAGATTATAGTCTATTTGGCAAAAATATGTAAATAAATTGTTGTTTTTTATAATAATTATATATATTTTTTTTGAATTAATCAACACTTTTTTTAATAATTTATATACAAATTATATATTCATTTAATCAATTTATGTAGTAAATAAATATAAACAAAAAAATTTTTTTATATTTTTATAATAAATAGATAGTTTTTTTCTATTTTCAATAATGACAATAAAAAACATATTAAAAAAGTGAATGCTATTTGGGTATGCTTTTTCCATTTGTTAGGCGACATTTTTTTTTTTATAATGTATAATATATCCACTTTAAGACGATAGAGGTAGAATATGAAAAACTGGGTTAAAAAAAGATTTGATAATTTTCCGAACATACATACTGAATATGATGAAAAAAATCACAGAGGTTCATCAAAGCTGTTCGATAATAATAATGAATATAAAGCAGGTCTTTCGTTTTATCTGGTTGATACCGGAATTATTGTTGAAAAATTCCAAGCTTTAACAACAGACATTGACCTGTCTCTATGTAAAGCTGCTTTTAGCTGCTCGTCAATGAAAAATTATGAGAATAAAAAATGTATAAGGGTTACATCTTGCCTCAACGGAAGAAGTGATATTCTTTTTACAAATAAATACCAGAACTATCTGTCGGGCAGCGAGATTACCGTTAACTGCGGTCAGAGTATAAAACACATACATATCCAAAGTGAGGAATTCACAGGTTTAAGCATATATATTTTTCTTAATTCTCCGTGGCTGAGAAAGCTTTCCGAGTTCAGCGAAAGTTTTCTCCTTCCTGAGAAAATTTACGAAAAGCTCAAGTCTAATACTTCTCCGACAATTATAAAATCCAATTCAAAAATAACAGAAATCACAAAAGAAATTATTGAATGTCTGGACACCTATGACTACGATATTATGTCATTTAAAATTATAGAGCTGTTTATTCTTGTTGATAAGGAAATGAAAAACGAACAGTTTAATCCGAACAGAAAATACTTTACCGTTACTCAGATGGAAATTGCCAAAAAGACACATGACCTCCTTACTGAAGATTTAGGTACAAGGTATTCCGCAAAGGATTTAGCTAAACGCTTCGGTATAAGTGAAACAAGTCTGAAAAATTATTTCAGAGGTATGTACGGCATAGGCTACCGTGATTATCAGAAGCATATAAGAATGAGAACCGCTGCCAATTTGCTCAAAAATACCAATATGAAAGTCGTTGATATTTCCCTTAAAGTCGGATTCAGAAGTCAGACAAAGTTCAGCATTTGTTTTAAGAACTTCTACGGTGTAAATCCGCTGGAGTTCAGAAGAAAGTCAAAGCTTGAAAATTCGGGTGCTTTAGATGAGGAGGCGGGGGAAGAAACCGTAAAGGCTTGAATAAATATAATAATTTCCATAAAAAGGGAGCGGCATACAGCCATTAATGCTGTATGCCGCTCCTGCATTGCTGCGTAATTATTGCTTAATCTATCTCGTTTACATTTAAGCTTCCGTCTTTATCGTAATTTACGGTAATATGATGTTCTTTTCCCTTTTCATCTGTGAGGGTTACTTTGTTTTCGCCGTATTCATAAAACTCCATAAGAAGCTGCTCTTTTTCAGCATTTTCAAAGTGCTTTCCTATTCTTGCCGAGCTTATGCTCTCGTCATCAACCGAAACGCTCCACGAAGAATTTATATCGTACTTTTCTTCATCAAGAAATATGTTGGCGGACATTCTGACGTGCTGTACACTAAATGTCATTACGAGAGTTATTGCGGCTGCGGCTATACTTATTGCCGAAGCTGTAATTATCGCTTTTTTATCAGAAAATATTCCGTAAATCATAACGGGCACTATCGCAAAACAATAAATTGCCGATAACAAATGACCAGGGAAATTGTATATTACCGTATTAAGATACCCTGTTCCGGTAAAAACCAGCAGAACAAGCATAACCGACAGTATTATTCCTGCAAGTATGTTGTTTTTCTTTATGAACCAGCCGATAAAAGCTCCGGGAAAAGTCAAAAGCGTTATCATAAACCAGTATCTGTAGTACATAAAAAGTCCAAATCCCATTTCACTGAACGGTACCTGCACAAGATATATCAAGGGCTGGGAAATCAGGAAAAATACAAAGGTTTTAATTGCTGCTTCCAGAGGTTTTTCGCAGTTTACTATTATGATTATTGCGAACAGTACCCAAGCCTCAAACGTAACCGCTATGTCGTGAAAGGACGAGGTTGACGGAAAAAGCAATGCCATAATTCCTGTATAAATACCGGCGGCAACGGCAAAGATGATAACCTTGACCCAAGTCATCTTTATTTCTCCGAAAAGCTTTTTAATCATATTTTCCTCCTTTAAGGGTTTCACCCTTAAAAATCCTGACCAAAGGCTCTGCCTTTGGAAACCGCAGGGCTCTGCCCTTGACCCACAAGCCTTTGAAAAGGCTTGACCTAAACCTTATGGTTTTTCTCCGTCTGAGCTTGAGAATATATAAAAGTCCGTACAGATTTTTCCGTACAGACATATCTTTAGCAACCTTCACGTCTGAAAACTACAAAAAATGTTTTCAGTATTATTTTTATGTCAACCCAAAGATTTCTTTCGGCTATGTACTTTCTGTCAAGATCACCCTTCAGTATATTAAGAAACTGGGGAAGCTCGTCAAGACTTGTAGACCTTAAAAATTTTCCAGCACGGGTAATTCTTGGATCGTCCTTTATCTTAAACACAGGACCATCCATTTCGTTCTGCTCTTTCAGCTCACCGAGTTTCTTTTCAGCGTCAGCACACATTGTTCTGAATTTATACACGTTGAAAACCCTGCCGTCCTTTCCGCATCTTTTCTGCGTAAAGATAGGCGATGCACTTCTGTCATCTATGATTATTACAAGTGCTATTATAAGAAAAACGGGGGATAAAACAATCAGTGCTATAAATGACAGTATAATATCAAATACTCTCTTAAAAAATTCATATACCGGCTTTTTTTCAAACACAAAATCGACAGCTTCAACTTCCTGTACGTCCAAAAACGAATCTAAAGTGTCACTTTCAGTATTCAAATCCAAATCGGTACTGTTTTTTTCTTTAACAGCATAATCCGCAGGCAATAATATCTCCCCTTTCCGTCAACGCTTACTTCCAAAAGCCTAAAAACTTCTTGGGCTTTTGAACTATATTCAAATCAACGTATTTGTTGTTAAAAACATTTTCGCTGTTCTTAACCAGCCAGTCAACGTACTGCTCTCCGAATTCCTTTTTCAAAACAGAGTAGGCGTTCATAAGATTGGGAGCTCTGTGGTTTGTGGAGTGGCAGTCGCTGCATATGAAGTGTACCAACCCCCATTTTATGTACTTCATAGCCATTTTTGAGGCTGGATTGTTTTTTGTAACCGTTTCAGCATTTATATGGGCGATACAGCCGTCCATAACCAAATCATAAAGAAGTGTGGGATTATCTGCAAAGTAGGGGTATCTCTCCACATGTGCTATAACCGGCGTATATCCCATATTTATAATGCTTGTAAGACCCTCGGCAAGTCCGTAAGGCTTAGCTTTTACCGGAAGCTCAATAAGTATATAGTCTGTTCCTTCATAGCAAAGCGGTTCAAGGTCAAAGTTCAGAATACTGAGTGAAAAATAAACCTCTGCACCTGTCTTTATTTCCAGACCGTCAGTAATTTCCTTATATTCGGGAAGTGCAAAAAGTGTATTTCTGCTTTCCTCCCTCGATGTCAAAAAGTTCTCGTATGTTGTTTCATCGAGCTTGAGGTGAGGCGTAAAAGCTATTTTCTTTACGCCCTGCTCTTTCTGAAGCCTGAGCATTTCGAGTGAAATCTCAGTTGTTTTTGCTCCGTCGTCTATTCCGGGCAAAATATGGCAATGCAAATCTACCATTTATGATTCATCTCCGCTGCTGCTTTCACTGCCGTCGCTGCTGTAGTTGTAGCTGTAGTAGTAGTTATATGAGTAATAGTCGGAGTAAGAGCCCTTAGACTTGTCCTTGTACGCTGTGAGAATAACTCCGAAAATCTTTACTCCTGCATTTTCAAGATTTTTCTTAGCTCTTGCGGTGTACTTCTTTTCGGTGAAGTTATGTCTTACAACAAGGAATGTTGCGTCCATATATTTTCCAAGCACCGCAGCATCACTTATTATAAATGCAGGCGGAGTATCGTATATTACATAGTCATATTCTTTTTCAAGCTCTTTGATAAGCTTCTGCATTCTTTCACTTGAAAGAAGCTCTGTGGGGTTCGGCGGCGATATTCCCGCAAGCAGAATACTCATACTCGTATTGCTTACGTTCCTTATTGCCTCAGAAAGCTCTACCTCTCCCTTGAGAACGTGCGTAAGTCCTACCGTGTTCCTTTTGGAAGCTATGAA
>ONDU01000087.1 GCA_900316615.1 uncultured Eubacteriales bacterium
CTTTTCTTTTGCATTTTTATTATTGCATAGTTTCATGCTGTTGTAATTCTTTTTTTAATTAGAATTATATTTTTTGATTAAATCAGTGTTTCCTTAATAGACAAGATTCACCATATGAGATTAATCTTAAGTGGCTTGGATTTCAGTATAAAAAGACATTTCTTGCATATTCATCAAATTCAGATAACGGAACTTGGAATATGACTGGTTTCTTTAAATATACAACAATAGATATTCCTTTAATTGAGGAACAACATTTATTTGTTAAAACAATAGAAAACATCAAGAACAAAATAGATGCAATTGATAGTATCCTTAAACGATACTCAAATATTATTTGCAGGGAAATAACGAATTAATAATATGTACCAAATAAAAAAGCAGGAGTATCAATCTATGTAATCAAGGTCTGATACTCCTGCTTTCATTTGCTTATTCTGTTGTTGTTCAAAGTTCTACAACCGGACAGCCCTTGCTGCGATAGTAGTAGATCTCGTCCTCCGCAGCAATGCCGTGAAAACGGTATTGCTGCATTTATTGCTTTCTGCTCAGCTCAGGAGGCGATTGCAGCCATCAAAAGCCTTGCTTTTGATAAGCTAAAGGCATAGCCTTTAGCTTGCCTGCGGATAAATCCGCAGGGGGCTGCAATCGCCGCTTTTCTTTCGGCTTACTCACTGTACACAACATTTATCGGAGCTTCTTCGGCTATATCCTCAATACAGTAGTAATCTGCCGTAAAATCGTAACTTTCATTACTCTCTTTCATACTGATTGTTTTTTGTTTTATATCACTTTCCCATCTCGAAAAAATATCGTTTAAGGCAAGCTCGATACCTGCAAGCTTTTCAGCCTGTTCCGCACTTGTAAAAACATCTTTTTGGTGGGCGGAAAAATTATATTCTGTGATTATATCTATCGGCATATTTGTATCATTCAAAACGATACTGTCCGTAACATATCTTCGGCTGTTTACGTTCTCAATTCCTGCATAATCCAAAGGAAATTTAAAATTCAGAAATTTTATAACCCTTCTTTGCCGAAGCTCTGATATATCTTTGAATTTTCTGCTTTTTAAAACCCTGATAATTTCTTTCTCGCTTACTCCTGCATATATTTCCCCCTCGCTGTGTACAAAAAGTGATGTACCTGTATCTCCTATATCTACTATACCGCTTACAAGCATTTGTCCTTTTGCTACTCCGTCGCCAACGGCGGCATTTTTTTGCCCTTCTTTTACGTTCATTTTTAAAATCTGACCTGTCTTTTTTGCCTTTAAATTACAGGGCTTGGCTTTATCTACAATTTCAGGCATATCCTGACTTTCACTTATTTCTATGTCCGCCTTGCAGCCTGTTATATTTACCGACATCCATGCTATCCTGCCGGATTTAAGTTCAAGCTTTCGTTCTGCATCGGTTACGTTGATATTCTTCTTCAATGCTCCGACGTATATTCCGTTTTCCCTTAAATCACCCTGTATATCATAAATACTTATGGCATTGTTTCCGTTAATCTCTATGCTCCATATAAAACCCGAAAGTATGTAAATAATTACACCAAACAGTACTGCACCTGCAAAAAGTCCTTTTCTTTTTCGGTTACGGTAAAGTATAAAGGGAAAACCTGCTTTTTTCTTTACTTTAAGTTTCAGCATAGCTTTTTTTCTTATTTTGCAAAGCTGTCTGTATTCATCTACAGAAACCTGTGCGGTAAGCATTCCCTTTTTGCCGACAGGCTTAACGAGCGTTATATCGTTTACCAGTGCAAGATTTATAAGCCTTTCGGGGAATTTTCCCACAGCTTCAAATACTACATATCCTCTCAGCCATCTTAAAATTCTGTTTATCAATCAGTTTTACGCCCCTATCTGAGAAATTCAACGCTTGTAATATATCCGCATACAACTACTGAGGTTTCCGTCATACATTTTATATTAAGCCCCCTTCCGTTAAAAGCAACTATAAGCTTTCCTGTGTTTATTCTTATACTTTCGGTGCAGTATTCAAGTATACCCTTGCAGCCGTCTACAGTGACCTCTCTGTTGCTGCTGAACTGCATAAATGGTGACAATCCTACAAGCTCTTTTCCGAATACCGGAAGCTTTTTTTTATTTTTCCGATTTTCCTCACCCAAATTCAATCACCGCCACAATATATTAACCTTAAATGAGAATATACATCAGGTAAACAACCATATAAATAGATTACCTTAAAAAATATGCTGGCAGGGTGATGCTTATGACAAACGGAGCATTACAGGGACTTCTTTATTGCGGGAATATATTAATTCCGTCCCTTTTTCCGTTTATGGTTTTATCTTCGTTCGCAGTAAAAAGCGGCTTGAGCGACATTATCGGAAATATATTGGCTCCTTTGACGAAAAAAATATTTCATATTGAAGGCTGTGCAGGAGCAATAATACTTATAGGTCTTGTAGGAGGCTTTCCCGTAGGAGCCAAGGGAGTAACTACGCTTTATGACGAAAAAAGACTGAAGCTTGAATCCGCACAGGCTGTCACTATGTTTCTTGTAGGCGGAGGGCCGGGGTTTATTGTCGCAGTAATAGGAAATGCTTTGTACAGAGATATATTTACAGGTCTGATACTATGGGGATGTCAGCTTGTAACGCAGTTTTTTTTAGGAATATTTTCCTGCCGTAAGCTTATATATAAGCCTTCGGTTTCAGATGATATTAGTTATAAAAAAAACGAAAAAGCTCTCAGTACCTCAATTATAGAGGCTACGGAGAGCGGTATTCGGGGTATTATATCACTTTGCGGACTGGTTATAATTTTTTCCTGTATGTACGGATTGCTTGAGGGTCTGAAATTCAACGATACTTTCGAGAATATTCTCAAATTAATATGTCTGCCTGAGGGTATACGCAAAAGCATATTTCCTGTTATATGGGAGGTGACAAGGGGCTGCAATACCTGCTGCTTAAACGCAGCTCCGATATGGCTCATTTCCTTTGCCTTGGGGTGGGGAGGTATCTGCGTTCATTTTCAGATATATGCCCTTGCGGAAAAGCTTCATATATCAAAGCTTAAATTTACGCTTTACAGATTTGCCCAGGGGATTATATCTGCGGTATTAACATACATATGCTTTTTATTTTATAATCCAGCACAGAATGTATATACAAGCTTCAGTGTACCCTCTATGCACCCGGGTACGGGAAGCTTTACGGGCAGCATAGCTCTTATAGCACTGTGCATAGTATTTACTGCTTCGGTAAGTCAGTCAGACAAAAGCCAAAGAATGCGATGAAACGAAGAGGCGATTGCAGCAATCAAAATACTTCGTATTTTGATTTTAAAAGTGCTTCCGCACTTTTAACCCTCGTGAATGCATTCACGAGGGGCTGCAATCGCCTCAGCAAAGCTTTCAGCCTTTGCATGACATAGTAAATCAATATGTGCTAAACAAGCACAACGCCGTCATATATGGGAGGAACGTATCCTATCATAATGTAAGTTACGACAGAAAAAGCAGAAAACAGAATTATAACAGCCGCAGTACCGTATATTAACGTACTATTTAAAAGGAGTGTCGTTGATTTGGCGGCGTTTTCCTCACAGGCTGAGCCTTTCCTGATAAGCATATGAAGCATAGCCGAAAGGAAGAAGGCTCCCGTAAAAATCGACATAACGACATAACGTATATTCATAGTACAGGTAAAGGGATAACTGTCACAGAATATATAATATGAAATTACAGGTACAGCATACAACAAAAGGAAAAATACTTTCATTATGTTGTCAATAATACTTTTTCTGCTTATGAGAACATATACCATAGCGGCAACAGCGACAAGTGCCAGTACAACATTTATCCAAAAAAGAGAAGCTGCCCAAAAATCAAGCGGAGCTGAATATTGTGCTTCGTCAAACATTGAAGTTTTAAAGAGAGCTATTGTGGGATTATATTCATAATAAGGGCAGTGATACCAGCCGTACTGGTC
>ONDU01000063.1 GCA_900316615.1 uncultured Eubacteriales bacterium
GGGCGATTGCAGCAGACAAAAAACCTTGTTTTTTGTCACAAAAAGTGCAAAGCACTTTTTCCCTTGCGTACGCAAGGGCTGCAATCGCCCCGACTGTGGCTTACAGCGTTGCCGAAAGGTTACAGCTCGACCTTGGTTATGCTTTCGCAGAAATTATCGGAAGCACTGCATACTGATATAAAGTATTCACCAAAGCGGTATTCCTTGAAGCATACCTCCTGTTTCTCGTTTGCTCTGAAAGCGAGGGGAGCATTTCCACTGAACAAAATCTGACAGGAATTAAGACCGCCCAGACCCTCACCCGTAAATTTAAGATAGCTTTCCTTCAGCGTCCAAAGTCTGAAAAAGCTTTCTGCAAAGCTTTCAGAAGCTGTCTTAAAAAAAGCCTGTTCTTTCTCCGAAAAGAAACGCCCTGCAATTTGTCTGAGTTGCTTATTCTCCGAAAGTCTTTCCACATCACAGCCTGTATTATTTTCCGAAAACGTACAGATACATACATCACCCGAGTGGGAAGCGTTAAAATGAATATTGCTGAAATCCGCAAAAAAGGGCTTTCCGTTTTTCAACTCAGAATATCTGACGAAATGTTCACATATACCGAAATTATCCTCAAGGAATCTGTTTATCAAAATCCCGATACCCAATGATAAATTTTTATCCTTTCTTATTTTCAAACGGTCGGTTTTTTCTCTTCTGTACCCGGATAAATTCCCGTAGTACTCCCGAAAAACTCTGTCGTCATAAAGCTTTGATACGTCCAACAGAAAGGTTTCCGTCATATATGAAACTCCCCCCTCCCATAAAGTTTAGGTCAAGCCTTTTCAAAGGCTTGCGGGTCGAGGGCAGAGCCCTCGTCAGGATTTTTAAGGGCGAAGCCCTTAAACAAAACAAAACACGCCGTAAGCTCTTACAGCGTATACGGCGTGTTTTTATTTTAAAGCAGATTGAACAATTCTTCTCTTGAAAGTCCGCTGCTGCGTGAAACCTCATCGTTGGGAACAACTCTTAATACCTTGCCGTTATAGCGTGATACAAGAACGCTTGCCTTTTTGCCGTCAATATCGACAAATTCTTCGGTATACTCCTCGTTGAGGGGAACCTGCTTGGGCAGATTGAACTTCTCCGTAAGTGCACCTGTAGGGCAAAGCTGAACACAAAGTCCGCAGTTGTTGCACTTAGTCTGGTCAAGAGGCAGTGCAAAGGCAGGAGAAGGCTCTGTTGTAAAGCCACGACCCATAAGACCGAATGCATGAATATCCATAACCTCACGGCAGCTTCTTACGCAAAGTCCGCAGAGAATACACTTTGAAGTGTTACGCTCAATGAAAGCGTTTTCATCACGGGTATACTTCTGAGGCATTTCACCGGCCCAGCGTTCGGGGTTGATGTCGTATCTCTGAGCTACATTGAGAAGCTTACACTTGTAATACTCACGACAACCGCACTCTAAGCAGCGGTTAGCCTCTGCCTTAGCCTCTTCCTCAGTAAATCCAAGACTTACCTCAGCAAAGCTCTTGTTTCTTACCTCAGGAGCAAGTACCTTAGGTGTAAGTCTGCTCTGCTTTGTACGGTCAGAATAATCTATAGTAGACTCATCACGCTTTGAAATATAGGGCACTCTTGTATCTAAAGCCTGACCGTTAAGATAAGCATCTACAGCTCTTGCACAGCGGTCAGCCTCGCCGATAGCCTCTACAGCTATGGAAGCTCCCTTGTTGGTTGCATCGCCTATAGCGAATACGCCCTCTATATTTGTTGTAAAGAAATCAGGGTCAGCCTCGATGTTTCCTCTGTTGTTGAGTGTAAGCTCCGATACATCACCCTGAACAAGCTTCTGACCGATAGCAAGTATAACGCTGTCAACAGCGATTTCCTCAGTCTTGCCCTCAACGGGAACAGGCTTGCGTCTGCCCGAAGCGTCAGGCTCGCCAAGCTCCATAACCTGCAAGGTTATAGACTTAACCTTACCGTCCTCGCCGTTGAACGAGATAGGATTTGTAAGGAACTTATAGATTACGCCCTCTTCCTCAGCCTCATCAATTTCGATTTTTTCGGCAGGCATTTCGTTTCTTGTTCTTCTGTATACAACGTATACTTCCTTAGCACCAAGTCTTACTGCTGTACGGCAAGCGTCCATAGCAGTATTTCCGCCGCCGCATACGGCAACCTTTTCGCCGATTTCGGGAGCGTTGCCCTGAATAACAGCTCTCAGGAAGTCTATACCGCCGTATACACCCTGCAATTCCTCTCCGGGAGTACGCATTGAGCTTGATTTCCAGGCACCTACTGCAACGATTACCGCATCATTTTCAGCTTTCAGACTTTCGATTGTGAAATCCTTGCCAAGCTTTACGTTATTTACAAGCTTTACACCTGTTTTTTCAATGATAGCAATTTCCTTATCCAGAATTTCCTTGGGCAGTCTGTACTGAGGAATACCGTAGCGGAGCATACCGCCCATTTTTTCCATCATATCGTAAACGGTAACTTCATGTCCCATAATGGTAAGATAATAAGCCGCACTCAGACCAGCGGGGCCGCCGCCTATAACGGCAACCTTTTTGCCTGTGCTTTCCTTACATTCGGGAACATAGCTGTCCTTATTCAAATCCATATCAGCAGCAAAAGCTTTGAGCTGAGCTATATTGATAGGTTCTTCAACATTTTTTCTGCGGCAGGCTTTCTCACAGGGGTGAGGACAGACTCTACCTATAGCAGCAGGAAGCGGAATGTTGCTCTTTATTATTTTCAAAGCACTGTCATATTCGCCGTTTGCAATCATTCCTACATAGCCCTGACAGTCAGTTCTTGCAGGACAGTTGAGCTGACAGGGAGCTACACAGTCGCCTTCATGAGCGGACATAAGAAGCTCCATAGCTATTTTTCTCGACTGAACAACTCTCTTGCTTTCAGTGTTTATAACCATACCCTCAGTGCATTTTGCAGAACAGGAACGCAGCAGCTTGGGAATACCCTCAGCCTCTACCACGCAAAGACCGCATGCACCGTAAATCTCAACTGCCTTGTCGTAGCAAAGCGTAGGAATATCAATGCCGTTTGCTCTTGCGGCTTCCAGAATTGTTGAGCCCTCGGGAGCTGTGATTGCTTTTCCGTTAATTGTCAGATTAATCATAATTTTCAGCCCTCCTTATTCCTTAACAACTGCACCAAATTTACATACAGTGTAACATTTGCCGCACTTAATACATTTGTCTGTGTCAATAGAATGAGGATTTTTAACAGTTCCGCTGATAGCCTGAACAGGACAGTTTCTTGCACAAAGCGTACAGCCTTTACACTTATCCTCAATAATTTTATATTCAATAAGGTCGCTGCATTCGCCCGCAGGACACTTATGCTCGCTGATATGAGCGACATATTCGTCACGGAAATATTTGATTGTTGTCAGAACAGGGTTGGGAGCAGTCTGACCAAGACCGCACAGAGCACCGTCCTTGATTGAATAGCACAGCTCCTCAAGCAGTTCAACATCACCTTCCTTGCCCTCGCCCTTTGTAATTCTGTCGAGCATTTCAAGCATACGCTTTGTACCTATACGGCAGTGTATGCACTTTCCGCAGCTTTCCTTAGCGGTGAAGTCGAGGAAGAACTTAGCCATACCTACCATACATGTGCTTTCGTCCATAACAACCATACCGCCCGAGCCCATAATAGCACCCGTAGCACCAAGAGCCTTGTAGTCAATTACAGTGTCAATCAAATCGGCAGGAATACAGCCGCCCGAAGGGCCGCCCATCTGAACAGCCTTGAAAGCCTTGTCAGTTTTCATTCCGCCGCCTATGTCAAAGATAACGTCACGCAGTGTCTTTCCCATAGGGATTTCAACAAGACCCGAACGCTTTACCTTACCTGTAACGGCAAATACCTTTGTACCCTTTGAGCCTTCCGTACCCATAGCGGCAAAAGCCTCACCGCCGTTGTTGATAATCCATGCAACGTTTGCAAAGGTTTCAACATTGTTGATGTTGGAGGGCTTTCTCCAGAAGCCTGACTGAGCAGGGAAAGGAGGTTTAAGACGGGGCATACCTCTGTGACCCTCAAGAGATTCGATAAGAGCAGTTTCCTCACCGCATACGAATGCACCTGCACCTGCCTTTATCATAAAGTCACAGCTGAAGTCCGTACCGAATATATTGTTTCCTACAATACCCTTTTGTCTTGCCTGCTCCAGAGCATTCTTCAGACGTTTGATAGCAAGCGGATACTCTGCTCTTACGTATACAACCGCATGCTTTGCACCGATAGCATAAGCACCGATAAGCATACCCTCAATAAGATTGTGAGGGTCGGACTCGATAACGGCTCTGTCCATAAATGCACCGGGGTCGCCTTCGTCAGCGTTGCATATGAGATATTTTTCTTCGCCCTTGCTCTGACGTGCAGCATTCCATTTGAACCATGTCGGGAAGCCTGCACCGCCTCGTCCTGCAAGTCCGGAAGTCTTGATAACCTCAATTACTTCTTCAGGTGTCATACTACAGACTGCCTTTTTAAGAGCTGTGTAGCCGTCTTTTTCGATATATTCATCAATAATTTCAGGGTTGATGATACCGCAGTTTCTGAGAGCGATACGTGTCTGTTTTGAAAGGAATTCGCTGTCCTCATCGGAAACGACAAGCTTTTCTATTTTTGAAGCATCGCCTGTCTTTACATACTCGGCAATAGCGGGAGCGTCCTTTTCGCTTACCTTTACCAGACGAACAAGCTTATCTTCGTTGTAAATATCGACGATCGGTTCAAGATAGCACATACCGATACAGCCTGTTATAGAGATATTTTCAGGGTTGATGTCTGTATTCAGAAGGGCTTTGCGAACCTTTTCGGCACCTGCCGCAATACCGCAGGAGCCTTGACCAATGACAATTCTCATAATGCCGCCTCCCTTAATTCCTTCAGTATTTTCTTTGTTTTGTCAGGTGTAAGAGCACCGTATGTATCCTCGTTAATCATCATAACGGGCGAGAGTGAGCAGCAGCCAAGGCACGCAACACATTTCAGTGAAAAGAGTCCGTCCTCAGTTGTCTGACCGTCCTCAATTCCGAGTTCATCTTTGATTGTCTGTAAAATCAGCTCGGAAGAGTTTACGTGACATGCAGTACCCTGACACAGCATAATCAGATACTTTCCGACAGGTTCAAAACGGAACTGTGTGTAGAACGTACCTACGCCCATAATTTCGGAGGTAGCTATTCCTGTTTTTTCGGAAATAAGCTCGACAGCCTCGCGGGGCAGGTAGCCGTAAATATCCTGCGTGTTCTGTAAGATGGTGATTAGGCTTCCCTTGACTGACGCATATTCTTCAAGAACACCGTCGAGCAGGGAGAGATCAATCGGTTGTTTGTTCATTTAAAATCCCCCAATTATGTTCGCATAGCAGTCAAACATTGTAATTAGATTTATTGAGGCAGTATGCGTAATCTGATATGCACACTGCGAAGCCGTATTGTTAGCCGCACTTAAAAAAAACAGTATTTTATATACTGCTTATTTTTGAATATTCAGGCGAAGCAACATGGCTTTAGGAGAATATACCGTAAATTATCCGTTATTTCTCCATAATGATTATATCAATTTTAATTTGGTTTGTAAAGCGAAACTCAAGGATATATTTATAAAAATAATGGATAATCAGGCAATAAGCTGTCATTTGTCTGCACCTGTATATTGTTTTGGCATATGACAGTAAAAAGCTTCTGAATAGAGCAAAAGCACATTATTATGACACTGCAACCGCATTATGTTAAAAAATAAATGCGAAAAATATTTTTTTGAAAAATAAAGGATTTTTGATATTTTTTTCGTATATTTAATTACAGAGAATTAAGGGGCAGAAGCTTTAAGCTTGCATAAAACGGAAAAAGGTGATACACTATGGCACTTCCTGAGGAATTTTTACAGGAGCTTAAAGATAAGAACGATATAACGGACGTGGTTTCGTCATATGTCAGTCTGAAAAGGGCAGGAAGGCTTTATTCGGGGAGATGTCCGTTTCACAATGAAAAAACACCGTCGTTTTATGTCTATCCCGATACGCAGTCATTTTACTGCTTCGGCTGTGGCTGCGGCGGTGAGGTAATAACCTTTATAAAGAAGATAGAGAACCTTGATTACATAGATGCAGTAAAGCTTCTTGCACAGCGTGCAGGAATAGATATGCCGCAGGATACATATGACGACAGTATGGCAAAGCTGAAAAAGACGATTTACGAAATAAACAGGGAGAGTGCAAGATTTTTCCACAACACACTTGTTTCCTCTCAGGGAGCAGAGGCTCTGAACTATCTCAGAAGCAGGGGACTGAGCGACAAGACCATACGGCATTTCGGACTGGGTTATGCACCTAACTCGTTTGAGCTTATCAGGCATCTTCACGAAAAGGGCTTCAAGGACAGTGATCTGATACAGTCCAACATAGCATCATTATCAAGAAAGGGCTACACTGTTTCCAGATTTTTTGACAGGGTTATGTTTCCCATAATAGACCTGCGTGGAAACGTTACAGCCTTCGGCGGAAGAACTATGGGAGACAGCAAGCCGAAATATCTCAATACCTCCGATACTCCCGTATTTTCAAAGAGTCACCAGCTTTTTGCTCTGAATATGGCAAAAAATGTAAATACACGTCAGCTTATACTCGCAGAGGGTTATATGGACGTTATAGCACTTCATCAGGCAGGCTTTAAAAACGCAGTTGCTACACTGGGAACATCTCTTACACGTCAGCAGGCAGAACTTATGAAAAGATATGCCGATGAAG
>ONDU01000026.1 GCA_900316615.1 uncultured Eubacteriales bacterium
CATATAGTACTTTACCGCTGCTTCTTTTAAATCTTTGCTTTTACTCATGCTTTTTATTGTAACTCATATCTCTCCTTATTTCAAGTTGATTAACTATACCCTTTACAAAGACCTTAAAGTTTAGGTCAAGCCTTTTTAAAGGCTTGCGGTTTCCAAAGGCGAAGCCTTTGGTGGGATTTTTAAGGGCAAAGCCCTTAAACTCCCATAAGGGCGGAAAGTCTTTTGTTTACTTCTACAAGGAAGGTTTCTGTATCAACCTTCTGCTTGTTCGGAAGCGTGGAAAGTAATGCAAGGTCGCCTGTCATAATTCCGTCCTCAATAGTTGTTATTGTAGCCTTTTCGAGATTGTCCGCAAAACTGCAAAGCTCAGGAATGTTGTCAAGCTCACCTCTTTTTCTCAAAGCTCCGCTCCATGCAAAAATTGTAGCAACGCTGTTTGTAGATGTCTTTTCGCCTTTCAGGTGCTTGTAGTAGTGACGCTGTACAGTTCCGTGTGCGGCTTCGTATTCGTAAATTCCGTCAGGCGATACAAGAACCGAGGTCATCATTGCAAGACTTCCGAACGCTGTCGCTATCATATCCGACATAACATCGCCGTCATAGTTCTTGCAAGCCCATATATAGCCGCCCTCGCTGCGGATAACCCTTGCTACTGCGTCATCTATAAGCGTATAGAAGTACGTTATGCCTGCCTGAGCAAATTTTTCCTTGTACTCATTTTCAAAAATCTCATTGAAAATATCCTTGAAGCGGTGGTCATAGGTTTTGCTGATAGTATCCTTTGTCGCAAACCATATGTCCTGCTTTAAATCCAGAGCATAGTTGAAGCAGGAACGGGCAAAGCTTCCGATACTTTTGTCAATGTTGTGAATACCCTGAATAATGCCGTCACCATCAAAGTTATGTATAAGCTTTCTTTCCTCTGTACCGTCGGGCTTTGTAACGCAAAGCTCAGCCTTAGAGCCTGCCTCTACGGTCATTTCGGAATTTTTATATACATCTCCGTAAGCGTGACGTGCTATCGTAATAGGCTTTTTCCATGTGGGTATAAACGGTGTAATACCGTTTACTATTATCGGACTTCTGAAAACTGTACCGTCAAGCATAGCTCTTATAGTACCGTTGGGCGATTTCCACATCTCTTTAAGATTGTACTCTGTCATTCTTGCGGCATTGGGTGTAATTGTAGCACACTTTACAGCTACACCATACTTCTTTGTAGCGTTAGCACTGTCTATAGTTACTTGGTCATTGGTTTCGTTTCTATGCTCAAGACCCAAATCATAGTAATCGGTTTTGAGATTAACATAAGGGTATATAAGTATATCCTTAATCATTTTCCATATGATTTTTGTCATTTCGTCGCCGTCCATCTCGACAAGCGGAGTTTTCATTTCAATTTTAGCCATAGCAAGCTTTCTCCTTTTCGGTTGATTTATAATAACACACATTACCCGTTTAAATCGTGATTTAAACGGGTAACAGCTTTTATTTAAGAATTTTCTCTTGTATAATTCAGCAAGCCGCCTGCAAGAATAATATCCTTTGTTCTTTCGGAAAGCTCACATTTAGCAACAATGGTTTTACCGTTGGTTTTATTCTCTATAACAATATCTTCGCCGTTGATGATACGCTGTTTAACATCAGGCAGAACAAGCTCGTCATTAAGACTTATATTATCATAATCTGACTCATCAGCAAAAGTCAGGGGAATAATTCCTGCATTTATGAGGTTTGCTCTGTGAATACGTGCAAAGCTCTTTACAAGAACAGCCTTTACTCCGAGATACAAGGGAGCGAGTGCTGCGTGTTCTCTTGAAGAACCCTGACCGTAATTTTCGCCGCCGACAATAACGCTTTTACCCATAGCCTTAGCTCTTGCGGGAAATTCCTTATCGCATACAGTGAAGCAATGCTCAGAAATTGCAGGAATATTTGAACGCAAGGGCAAAATTTTAGCTCCGGCAGGCATAATGTGGTCGGTAGTGATATTGTCCTCAACCTTGAGCGAGCACTTTGCCTCTATGGAATCATCAAGAGGATAAGTAGCAGGGTAGGGCTTTATATTAGGACCTCTGAGAACCTCAACGCTGTTCATATCCTCAGCAGGAACGGGAGCGGCAACCATATTGTCATTAACAAGAAACTCTGTGGGAAGCTCAATCTGAACCTCATCACCGAGAGTTCTGGGGTCGCAGAATACACCTGCCAGAGCCGAAGCCGCAGCAGTTTCGGGAGATACAAGATAAATCTGACCGTCAGCCGTTCCCGAACGTCCCTTGAAGTTTCTGTTGAACGTTCTGAGAGATATGCCCTTAGAGTTAGGGGACTGTCCCATACCGATACAAGGGCCGCAGGCACACTCCAAAATTCTTGCACCTGCTGCAATAAGGTCGCCCAAAGCACCGTTGAGAGCCAGCATATTGTAAACCTGCTTTGAGCCGGGTGCAATAGCCAGAGAAACGTTTTCAGCAACCGTCTTTCCCCTGAGAATAGCAGCAACTCTCATAAGGTCGAGATAAGACGAGTTTGTACATGAACCTATGCACACCTGGTCAACAGTCTGTCCTGCAAGCTCACTGACAGGCTTTATGTTGTCGGGACTGTGAGGACAAGCCGCCATAGGTACAAGCTCGGAAAGATTGATGTTTATAATCTCATCATAAACAGCGTCAGCATCAGCTGAAAGCTCAACCCAGTCATTTTCTCTGCCCTGAGCCTTGAGGAAGGCTTTTGTAACATCATCTGAGGGGAATACGGAAGTAGTAGCACCAAGCTCAGCACCCATATTTGTAATTGTTGCACGTTCGGGAACTGTAAGGGTTTTTACGCCCTCTCCGCCGTACTCAACTATTTTGCCGACACCGCCCTTTACAGACATAATTCTGAGAACCTCAAGAATAACGTCCTTAGCCGATACCCAAGGCTGGAGCTTTCCGCTGAGATTAATTCTTACCATTTTAGGCATTGTTATGTAGTAAGCACCGCCGCCCATAGCAACAGCTACATCAAGACCGCCTGCACCTATCGCAAGCATACCTATACCACCGCCTGTAGGGGTATGGCTGTCCGAGCCGATAAGTGTTTTTCCGGGTATGCCGAATCTTTCAAGGTGAACCTGATGACAAATTCCGTTTCCAGGACGTGAAAAGTATATACCGTGTTTTCTGCATACGGTCTGGATAAAGCGGTGGTCGTCAGCGTTTTCAAAGCCTGTCTGCAGGGTATTGTGGTCGATATATGCAACGCTTTTTTCTGTCTTTACGCGGGGTACGCCTATTGCCTCAAATTCAAGATAAGCCATAGTACCTGTAGCGTCCTGTGTGAGTGTCTGGTCGATTTTAAGACCGATGTCGCTGCCAACGGTCATTTCTCCGCTGAGCAGATGTTCTTTGATTATTTTCTGTGCTATTGTATAGCCCATAATAATCTGCCTCCTCTTTGCCTGATAATATTTTTATGTAAACCAATGGTAAGCCTGAGCTGAAAGCCAAAGCTTACCGAAGATAAATAGCATTTTGAAGTTCAAGAGCTATGCCCTTGAAAATCCCGTCAAAGGTTTGACATGAATTTTGTTTTTGGCTGAAATGAATTTTCGTTAAAGAGTTTTAACAAAATCTTTCAGGTACTGCTTGAATTCTTCACCGAACTCCTGATTTGCCACGCCAACCTCTATCTGAGCCTTCAGAATACCGAGCTTGTTGCCCATATCATAGCGAACTCCCGTAAAGTCAACGGCTGTCATACCTACGCTTCTTGCGAGAACCTTCATAGCGTCTGTAAGCTGAATTTCTCCGCCTACACCGGGTTCTACAGTTTCAAGAATATCAAAAATTTCGGGCGGCAGAACACATCTGCCTAAAATAGAAAACAAAGAAAGTACTTCTTCTTTAGTTTTGGGTTTTTCAACCATATCGGTGCAGTTGTAGATATTATCCTCTATTTTGTCAACCTTGAGAGAACCGTACTTGTGAATTTCGCTTTCGGGAACAGCATTTACACCGAGTACACCTTTGCCGTATTTTTCATATGCTCTTATAAGCTGACCGATTGCAGGGTCTTCACCTACTATTACATCATCTCCGAACATAACTGCGAAAGGCTCGTCACCTACAAAGTTCTTTGCACAGTGTACAGCGTGTCCCAAGCCCTTTGTTTCTCTCTGACGGACAAATGTTATATTTGCAATCTGAGGTATAGCGTGTACGATATTGTAAAAATCCGTCTTTCCGCTTTTCAACAATGCCTGTTCGAGTTCGGGTGAATAGTCGAAGTGATCCTCGATAATTCCCTTTCCTCTGTTTGTTATTATGAGAATTTCCTCTATACCTGAATTAACGGCCTCTTCAACTATATACTGAATGGCGGGCTTGTCAACTATCGGGAACATTTCCTTGGGCATAGATTTTGTTGCGGGAAGGACTCTTGTACCCATACCTGCTGCGGGAATAACCGCTTTTCTTATTTTTTTCATAATTTACCTCTCTTTGTTATAATTTTGGGTTATGTTTTTTTATGCTTGTTTTTTTATTTAAGCCGACTTACCCTTGATTTATCCGGAACTTGCACCTTCGCTGCAATCGCCGCAGCGAAGCCGCAAGCTGCGGCAAACAGGACAGCGGCAGAAATTGTTTTATTACCTGAACATAAATGACGGAAGTATCGTCAGTACCGCATAGAATGCGAGAAGAATATATCCCAGTACTGTATCAACGCCGCCTGATTTTTTTAAATGCTCGTCCAGCTCAGCGGGCTTTTTGAAGTTTTCTTTAGCCGAAACCACTTTTTCCACTACATGTTTATAATAACAGCGGTTTGCAATTATACCGCTTATTATCATAACAATGTACTGAGCTATTTTAAAAAGACTTGAAGCGGAGTACAGCAGAAGCTTGTCAACAGGGAATGACATAAGGTATGAATAGACTTCTGCCTCTGAGGTTATGCCTGAGCTGTATATTTCTGAATATATGCTGTAGTATGCAGGAAGAAAAACTATGGAGCCGCAGATACAAATACCCATAATCAAAGTCAGTATTGTTCCGAGAAAATACTGCTTTCTGTAGAGAAACCAGCCTCCCGAAAAGAGGAAAGCGGCAAAGTTGAAGCGGCTTCTGTTTTTCATATATATTCTTCTGAAAACGAGATTATATAAAGCGGTATTACGTTGTATATACTTGTCAGCGTCAAGTATTGTGACATTATCGGCGATTTTATCATCGTCCTTTATATTATCAAAAAAGAAGCTTAACGGAATATTATTCATACCGCCCGAACCAAATCCGAATTTACTGTCCTGATTATATACGCTGTTTTTAAATTCCGTATCTTCGTTATAGTCGTAATCAGGCTGTGAAAGAGATGCAGAGCAGTGCTTACAGAAAACAGCGTCTGCATCATTTTTTGTTCCGCAGTTTTTGCATATGATGAAATCAGGCTTATCCTGGGAATTATCCGTTCCTGCAAAGTGTTCACTATAGCTTTCGTTGTTTTCGTCAGGCTGATAATAATAGTGATTTTGCTGCTGAGTATGTTCTTCTTCCGTGGGATTGCTTTTATCTTCTTCGGGACTCCAAACATAACCCTGCAAGTGCATATGAGCATTTACGCACTTGTTTTCTTCTTCATAGCATTCCCTGTGCTGCGGAGTTCCGCAGACAGGGCATACAACTATATCATCGTCTTTTGTAAATACTTTTTTGCAGTGCGGACATCTTTGATTATAGTAGTTCAATTAAAAAATCCTTTCAGTGGTTGATTTTAAAATTAAAATTTTTACATCTTCCATAACTGAATTTTAACAGATATTCTCCAAAACTGCAACACTTTATTTGTTTTTAAAAAACTATTTACATTTTTGGGTTGTAATATAATCGTTTTTGGTGTAAATTAAGGTAAGCTGTGATTGATGTAAAATTATGTGTTGACAGGATTGCTTTATCGTGGTAATATATTAGCGTGTTGAAGTAAAAAATAAATTAATTTTATGAGGTAACGTATTATGAGAAAATACTACAAGCTTACACCCGAGGGAACAAGGGATTTACTTTTTGAAGATTCTGCGGCGATTAATACCGTAAGCGGAATACTAAGCGATATATTCAGGGAAAAGGGGTATCATCAGGTTATAACACCTACTCTGGAATTTTATGATACATTCACGTTGGAGGGGTTCGGCTATCTTTCGGAGGAGATGTTTATTTCGACCGATAAAAAAGGCAGACTTCTTGCTCTCAGACCCGACTCGACAATTCCCATAGCAAGAATTGTTGCTACCAGACTTAAAGACGAAGCACTTCCTTTGAAGCTTTGCTATAATCAGCCGATATACCGCAACAACAAATCCCTTTCTGGAAGAACAGACGAAATAAGACAAGCAGGTATGGAGCTTATAGGTGCAAGCGGAAAAAGAGCGGACATAGAGCTTATAGTATCTGCGGTAGAAATTCTGAAACGTGTCACACCGTTTTTCAGACTGGAGCTTGGACACGCAATTTTCCTTAAATCCATTCTAAACCGTCTTGATGTTGAAGAATATAAAAAGGATTTGATAAGGGATTACATAGAATCTAAAAATTATTCTGCACTTATTACTCTGCTTGACGAGATACCTCAGGACGAAACAACGAGAGCATTGAAAAAATTGCCCCGTCTTTTCGGCGGAGAAGAAATTTTCAAAAAAGCACTTCCGCTTTTCAGGGGTACAGAGGCGGAGTCAGCATTGTTTTATCTGAAAGACCTGTACCGTGATTTGTCTGCGATACTTCCTGAGGATAAACTGATGATTGACCTCGGAATGGTTCAGAAAAGTGATTACTACAGCGATATGATTTTCTGCGGATATGTGGAGGGAAGCGGAGATGCCGTTCTTAACGGAGGACGTTACGATAAGCTTCTCAGTCAGTTCAGAAAATCGGTATCTGCCGCAGGCTTCGGAGTAAATGTAGACGAGCTGGCAAGGATATATATGAGCATAAACGGAGAGGAAAAACCCGAAGCAGCCGATATAATCGTACACGGTGATGACGGATATGAGATTGAGGCGATAAAGAAAAAGCAGGAGCTTGTATCACAGGGCTTCAGATGTGAATACAGCGTATTTTCGTCATCTGACAGTGCGAGGTTTTACGCAAGGAAAAAGGGAATAAAAAAGATTTGTATAGTAAATGCAAATTCAAGAATTGAAGAAATATAAGGGGAACAGATATATTATGAAACCACTTAGAATAGCACTTACAAAGGGCAGACTGGAAAAAGATACAGTCGCCTTGCTGGAGGAGCTTGGATATGACTGTACAGCTTTGAGAAACAAGGGAAGAAAGCTTATACTCCCCATAGGAAACGGAGAAATAGAAGCCGTACTTGCAAAGGCAGCCGATGTTATTACATATGTCGAACATGGTGTATGCGATTTGGGGGTAGTGGGCAAGGATACAATACTTGAAAACGGAACAAAGTTTTTTGAGCTGCTTGACCTGGGCTTCGGAAAATGCAGATTTGCACTTGCAGGAAAAAAGGGTATGGATTTCTACAGCGGTCATAACGTAAAGACGATAGCAACAAAATATCCGAATGTGGCACGTTCTTACTTTGAAAAAAAGGGAATAGACATACATTGTATAAAAATTGAGGGAAGTGTGGAGCTTGCACCGCTTCTGGAGCTTTCAGATGCAATTGTTGACATAGTGGAAACAGGTTCAACGCTGAAGGCTAACGGTCTTGAGGTATATGAAGATATAGTACCCATTTCAGCAAGGCTTATAGCCAATACGGCTTCTCTGAAGTTCAGAAAAAAAGAGATAGAGGAACTTGTGGATAAGATATATACCAAGGTAAATGAGGTTTGATTAAGATTACAGCTTTGTGCGTTACGCTTACCCGGGCGATTGCAGGGTCAAAATACAAAGTATTTTGACCGATAACAAGTGCTTGAAGCACTTGTTATCCCTCGCAGTGCGAGGCTGCAATCGCCGCAGTGCTGACGAAAGCAGAGGTCTGATATTAAAAAGGAGATAAAGAGATTATGATAAAAAAGGTAATGGCAGACGGAAAAGCCGAATATAAATTTATTTCGGAGCTTAAAGCGAGATGTGAGAACAACGACAGAGATGTAACTGACGTTGTTTCAAAAATTCTGGCAGACGTAAAGGAAAACGGAGATAAGGCAGTAGCGGCATATACTTTGAAATTTGACGGTTCAATGTTGGAAAAGGCAGAGATTTCGGCGGAGGAACTGAAAAAGTATGCAGCCGAATGTGACAGTGAAGTATTTGAAGCACTTGAAAGAGCAAGTGAAAATATAAAAGCGTTCCACAAAAGACAGCTTCAGCAGAGCTGGCTTACGACAAAGGAGAACGGAGTAATTTTAGGACAGAGAATAAGAGGACTGAAAAGGGTAGGAATATACGTACCCGGAGGAACTGCGGCATATCCCTCATCAGTGCTTATGAATGCGATACCTGCGAGGATAGCGGGAGTAGAAGAGATAGTTATGGTAACGCCTCCGGGAAAGAACGGCAGACCAAATCCCGATATTATGGCAGCGGCACTCATAGCAGGAGTAGACAGGGTATTTCTGATGGGAGGAGCACAGGCAGTAGCGGCACTGGCATACGGAACAGAGAGTGTACCAAAGGTCGATAAAATTGTAGGGCCGGGAAATATATTTGTAGCTACTGCAAAGAAGCTTCTGTTCGGAACTGTGGATATTGATATGATAGCAGGACCTTCGGAAATACTTGTAATAGCAGATAAAACGGCAAGGGCAGATTATCTTGCGGCGGATTTGATGTCACAGGCAGAGCATGATATACTTGCGTCTGCGATACTTCTTACAGACAGTGACGAGCTTGCCGAGGGAGTAATCAGGGAAATAGAAAAGCAGAGTGCAAATCTCAGCCGAAAGGATATTATAGATAAATCGCTGAACGATTACGGAGCAATAATAGTGTGCAGGGATATAAGAGAAGCGGTAGACTTTGCAAACATACTTGCACCCGAACACTTAGAGGTATGCGTTGAAAATCCTATGGAATATATAGGAAGGCTTGATAATGCAGGTTCGGTATTTCTGGGTAATTATTCACCCGAGCCTCTGGGGGATTATTATGCAGGGCCAAATCACGTATTGCCTACAAGCGGAACGGCAAGATTTTTTTCACCGCTTTCGGTAGACAGCTTTATAAAAAAGTCTAGTTTCATATATTACACAAAGAATGCACTGCTTGACGATGCAGACGACATTATAAGAATTGCAAATGCTGAGGGACTTACAGCACACGCAAATTCGATAATAGTACGAAAAGAAAACGAAACAAAGGACTGATACGCAATGTACAGATTAAATAAAAAAATATCGGGACTTGTTCCGTATGAACCGATAAAAGGGGATTACGGAATAAGGCTTGACGCAAATGAATCATGCTATAATTTACCGCAGGAAATTCTTGACGAAATAAAAGAAGCTCTTGAAAAGACAGACTACAACAGATACCCCGACCCTCTGGCTGCTGAACTTTGCAAAGCTTTTGCGGACTATTACGGAATAAGTGCGGATAATGTAACCGCATTCAACGGTTCAGATGAGCTTATAATGATTATAATGACTTCGTTTATGATGTCAGGTGAAACATTGGTAACGGTAGAGCCTGATTTTTCGATGTACCGCTTTTATGCCTCACTTGGGGAGCTTAACTGTGTATCGGCAGAAAAGAATGCTGACCTTACGGTAAATATTGATACTGTTATAAGCAAGGTAAAGGAAAGCGGAGCAAGAGGAGTTATTTTTTCAAATCCTTGCAATCCCACGTCAAAGGGAATAATGAAGGACGATATTATAAAGCTTATAACGTCAGTTGACGCACTTGTCATACTTGACGAGGCATATATGGACTTCTGGGATAAATCGCTTCTTGAAAGTGTAAACGAGTACGATAATCTTATTATTATGCGTACAGCGTCAAAGGCAGTGGGAGCTGCGGCAATTCGTTTAGGCTTTTCCGTTACAAATGAAATAAACACAAAGGCTTTAAGAGCTGTAAAATCGCCTTATAATGTAAACACAGTTTCACAAAAAATAGGAACAATCATATATAAAAATAAAGAGTTTTTACAAAACAGACGAAACTCTATTGTAAGTTTGAGAGAAAGTTTGTATAATAGCCTAAAAGAAATTGAGAACAATTATTCTGACAAGCTGAGAGTAATTGAGGGCTGCTCAAACTTTGTATTTATAAAAACGGAGCTGAGCAGAGAAATTTTCGATTTCTTTCTGAGCAGGGGAGTTTCAATAAGGTATATGAACGAATATCTTCGCATAACTGCCGGAACGCAGGAGGAGAACGAAACGGTTACAGAACTTCTGAAAGAATTTTTAGCCTGAGAGGTAGCTTTATTATGAGAACCGCAATCAAAACGAGAAAAACCAAAGAAACAGATATAACAGCAGAACTTTGTCTGGACGGCGGAGAGGTTGATATTGAAACAGGAATAGGATTTTTCGACCATATGCTTACCGCATTTGCAGTACACGGCGGTTTCGGATTAAAACTAAGGGCTGAGGGTGACACATATGTAGACTGTCATCATACAATAGAGGATACCGGAATAGTTCTCGGAAAAGCCTTTTACGAAGCCTTGGGTGATAAGAGCGGAATAGAAAGATACGGCTCTTTTTATATACCTATGGACGAAGCACTTGCATTTGCAAGTGCTGATGTAAGCGGCAGACCGTTTCTTGTGTTCAGTGCAGACTATCCACAGGCAGTCATAGGAGAATATGATGCCTGTATGACGGAGGAATTTTTCAGAGCCTTTGCATTCAATTCAGGTATAACCCTGCATATAAAAAGCGAGTATGGTGCGAACAGTCACCATATTGTTGAAGCTATATTCAAGGCTGCGGCACATGCCCTGAGATGTGCTGTCAGGGAAAACGGTCAGGGAAAGGCTCTTTCGACAAAGGGCAGTATTGACTGAGTTTTCCGAAAGGAGAAAAATTTATGATTATTTTACCTGCTATAGATATAAAGAACGGTGAGTGTGTACGTCTGCAAAGAGGCGACTACAACACGGTAGAGAAAGTTGCCGAAAATCCTTACATTACGGCTGAAAGCTTTAAGAAAGCAGGAGCTGAGTGGATGCACATGGTAGACCTTGACGGAGCAAAAGATGCGTCTGTACAGAACAAGGATTTGATTATAGATGTTGCGAAAACTTCGGGATTAAAGGTAGAAGTCGGCGGAGGAATACGCAATATGGAACGTGTCGAGATGTATCTCAGTAACGGAATACAGCGTGTAATACTGGGTTCGGCGGCAATAAAAAATCCCGATTTTGTTAAGGAGGCAGTCAGGTTTTACGGAAACAGAATAGCGGTGGGAATAGATGCTATTGACGGAATGGTATGTGCCGAGGGCTGGACGGATAAGTCTGAGATAAATTACATAGACCTTGCCAAAAGAATGGAGAATATCGGTGTCAGATATATAATCTTTACCGACATATCAAAGGACGGTATGCTGTCAGGGCCTAATCTCGGTCAGCTCGATGAGCTTCAGAATGCGGTTTCATGCAATATCATAGCCAGCGGCGGAATATCGTGTCTTAAAGATATTCTGAATGTTTCGGCACTGAAGCTGTACGGAACAATTACAGGAAGAGCTATCTACACAGGAGATTTGAATCTCAAGGCGGCAATTCAGGCTTCATCGCTTTCTGATGAGATGATAAACAAGGAGAATAAAAACTGATGGACTTTGAAAGATTTTTTAAAAAAAGTGAGCTTATTCCTGCAATTATTCAGGAAGTCTCTACAGGAGAGGTTCTTATGCTTGCATATATGAACATGGAGTCCATTCAGAAAACCTTTGAAACAGGCTATACGTGGTTTTACAGCCGTTCAAGACAGGAACTCTGGAATAAGGGAGCAACATCGGGACATCTTCAGAAAATAGTAGACATATACACAGACTGCGATGATGATACCCTGCTTATTACCGTTGAACAGACAGGAGCAGCCTGTCACACGGGAAACCACAGCTGTTTTTATACAAAAATAAAAAGCTTTGATACAGGAGAAAATAAAAATGAGTAATGATGTACTTAATGCACTTTATAATACAGTAGTAAACAGAAAGGAAAATCCGAAGGAAGGTTCTTATACCTGTTATCTGCTTGACAAGGGACTTGACAAGATTTTGAAAAAGGTCGGCGAGGAATGCAGTGAAACGATAATCGCTGCAAAAAACAACGATAACGGAGAAACCGTATACGAAATAGCAGACCTTATCTATCATCTTACTGTTATGATGGTTAATCAGGGAATAACGATGGACGAGGTTCTTGCTGAGCTTGAAAAAAGAAGCGAAAAAACAGGAAATTTAAAAAAATTTCACGAGGTTGACAAAAACTCGTAACAAGTTAAGTATAGAATGTAGTAACTAAAAAACAGGAGGCTTTTAGTTATGGAAAAAAATGTAAAAGGATTTGTAGGACTTATATCGGCACTTTTGGCTTTTGGGCTTATTATCGTGGCATTTGTTCCTATGACTCCGCTGAAGGATTTTAATATAAACTTTTATGGCGGAATAAACACGACTGTTGCTTTGGTAGCGGCAGTTCTTTCGCTGGTTGCTATTGTAGCAGGTGCTATGAGCGTTAAGCATAAGGATAAAAAAGGTCCCCGTAAGGCAGGTATAATTATAGGTGTGTTAACTTTAATAATCTCACTTATTTCTTTGGGGATACTTTCTGCTGCAAGTATTATTACAGACTATGCTAACGGTACAAATCAGGAATTAACAAAGAGTATGACACAAGAGGAAAAAGAAAGCCTGGATAGTTTTCTTGAACAATTGAAGGAAGCAGCAAAACAGGATTAACATAAAATCTGAAATAAAAAAGCGGCTTTGAAAAAATCAGAGCCGCTTTTTTTATAGTATATAAAGGTTGCAAATTCAGAGCGTGGCAGCGATTGCAGACAGTCACAAGCAAAGCTTGTGACGAGCCAAAAGAGAAATCTCTTTTGGCATCGCTGTCGAACAAAGTTCGACAGTGGTCTGCAATCGCCGCTCCCTTTTACATAGTCTGGATATTTACCATAATGAATGATGTATTTCTCCGAGCTCAGCTTTTGTATGTCCGCCGTAGACGTGTTTTCTGATATTGTTGTCCATATGATACAACAAGCGGAGAAATTGCTCCTTTATGCTTGCTTGTTCTGTTTTCAGTCCCATACGTATGGCATCATCAGCAGCAAAATCAATTGTATCTTCATCTAATGCCAAAAGACTTACCATATCTTCCGCAATACTATCTGCCTCTTCCTTTGTAAGGTAAGACTGGTTACGTAAAAATGCTCTTAATTCTATAAATTCTATATTTTTTTCAAAGTAATCTTCATTTTTGTACTTCAATAATTTTTCTTTTGACGGTACATAATAGGGTATACCAAACTGGCTTTCTTTTACTTGTGTATAACCGTCCCAGTCACCGAATATATAGCAATATTCCTTTGCCAAATCTTTATCAATAAGTTCTAAGGTATCGGTATTTTCATACACTTCATCTTCTCCTACAATGTTATAATCCTTATCTTTGAAATCAAAATTTTCCACAAAGTCGATAAAATCATCTTCCGATACAGCTTCATTTTGACTGTTATAAATTTTAAGAAAAGATTTAAGAGGAATTACTCCGTATAAATTGGCACAAGCCTGAAAATAATCACTCAATAATGTTTTGGTTTCTTCCGATAAATTGTTTGACATGATTTTCCTCACCTTTTATTTTTATAAATTTATAAAGGATATGGCTGTTGTTCAGCCTTCTTCGATGGATTTTGTAGCATAAGCGTTAAGATTTTGTCCTGCCGTATTTCCTGCGAGAAACTCATAGTAGCCCTGTGAACCTACCATAGCGGCATTATCTCCGCAAAGCTCTTTTGGCGGCATATAGAGCCTGATGTTTTTTTCACCGCACAATTTCTGTAATGAGCTTCTCAGCAGTGAATTGGCAGAAACCCCTCCCGCTATAACTATCGTATTGCTTTGTGTATCCTCTGCGGCTTTCATAAGGTTTGTTGTAAGACAGTTTACTACAGCTTTTCTGAAAGATGCGGACAAATCCTCAACAGGCAGCTTGTCCCCTTTCTGAGAGGCGTTGTGTATCAGATTAATGACAGCCGTTTTCAAGCCTGAGAAGCTGAAATCGTAAGGAGAACCGCTGACTTTTGGAAACGGAAGCACAAAAGCATCAGGATTCCCCTTTTCTGCAATTTTATCCAGTGCAATACCTCCGGGATATGGCATACCCATAGTACGGGCAGCCTTATCGAAAGCTTCACCTGCGGCATCGTCACGGGTTCTTCCTATAATTTTCATTTTGGTATAATCCTCAACGAGAATAATATGGCTGTGTCCGCCGCTTACAACAAGGCAAAGAAACGGAGGTTTAAGGTCATGGTGTGCTATATAATTTGAAGCTATATGAGAACGCAGATGGTGAGTCGGAATTACAGGTATATTTTTTGCAAGAGCCAGTCCCTTTGCAAAATTTACTCCGACGAGCAAAGCTCCTATAAGACCGGGTGCATATGTAACAGCTATAGCATCAATATCATCAAGAGAGGTGTCTGCATTTTCGAGTGCCTGAGAAACAACTCCGCTGATAGCTTCTGCGTGTCGTCTTGAAGCAATTTCGGGGACTACTCCGCCGTAAAGCTTATGTTCCTCCACCTGAGAGGCTACTACAGATGAGAGAACTTTTCTTCCGTCCTCTACAACGGCTGCTGCGGTTTCGTCGCAGGAGCTTTCTATGGATAATATTTTCATAGATTTTCAATCCTTTTTAAAATATAGTGTCATTATAAAAGCGTCCTCAGTAGGGGAGGAGTAAAAATTTTTTCTTTTTCCGACAATTTCAAAGCCAAGCTTTTTGTACATATGAACTGCCGCTGTATTTGACGGACGAACTTCCAAAGAGATGAAAGCACATTTTTTTTCTTCAGCGGTTTCTATAAGCTTAATTGTCAGAGCCTTACCCAAGCCGTTTTTTCTGTAATCGGGAAAAACGGCGATATTGTCCGTATAACACTCGTCAGCCGCTATGTGACAGCCGCAATAGCCTATAATTTTATTATTACTTACTGCGGCGAAAAAATTTGCACAGTCATCGGTTAGCTGATACCTCAGAGTATTTTCCGACCACGGCTTACTGAAACATATTTTTTCAAGCTCTGCGATTTCAGAAATATGAGCCTCACTCATTTTTACAATATCAAACTCCATCGGGATACTTCCTTCTGATAAGCTTCGCAAGATTCTGAAGCTTTTCGTATATCTGACGGCAACATTGTCTGTAAATGCCGATATTTCCGCCGTAGGGGTCGCTTACATCAAGCACATAAATTTTATTTTTAGGTACGCCAAATCCCATAAGAGCCTGAGCGTGTCCCATAGTCATACATACAAACAAATCGGTATTTTCTATAATGTTTTCTGTAAGCTGTCTTGACTTGTGGGACGATATATCAATTCCGTAGTCCTCCATACATACCTTTACGGAATTGACGGAAGCAGCTGCCCCGATTTCAGCCGTTAAGCCTGCACTTTCGGCTTTGATGTTTTTCAGCTTATCATCATCTTTAATAAGAAACTTAAAAATTCCCTCTGCCGCAGGACTTCTGCACGTATTTCCGGTGCAAACAAACAGTATGTTCAATTTGATTTACCCTTTCACTTGACTTTATCGTAATATGTATACAGCTTCTGAACACCGTTTTCAAGGTGATAATAGTGAACTATGTATGGGACAAAAAGTCCCATAAGTGCAACAAAAAGAAGTGCTATTCCTATACTGCCGAATGCGACAAACGCAAGCAGTGAAAGAAGCGTGCATATAGCCACGAGAAACATAACGATAAGATGAACTATTCTTTCGTGCTGAAAATAACCGATTTTTGTCTGCAACTCCTCATTGAGAGCCTTTTTTTCCTGTTCGGTGAGTTCACCGCTTGTTTTTTCGTCCATATATCCTATGAACACCTTCATCTCTTTCCACATAAAAATTCCGTCCTTTCGTACATATTTTTATTTTTAAGCAGCGACTATGGCGGCGATTGCAGCCCCTTGCGGAGTTACACTCCGCAAGGCGTTAAAGGGCTTTACCCTTTAACAGGACAAAAGCTTTGCTTTTGTCGGCTGCAATCGCCACGAAGCGACTAGCCTTTAGCGTCGTACCATGTAGTTCCGTAGTTTGCGTCAGCAACAAGAGGAACTTTAAGCTTTGCAGCATTTTCCATTTCGTACTGAAGAATTTGCTTTACGGTTTCCTTTTCGTTTTCGGGAGCTTCAACTATAAGTTCATCGTGAACCTGTAAAATAAGCTTTGCTTTGAGTTTCTCTGCTTTGAGCCTGTTATAAACCCTTATCATAGCTATTTTTATTATATCAGCGGCAGTTCCCTGAACAGGCATATTTCGGGCAACACGCTCACCGAAAGCACGTATATTCTTATTGCTTGACGAAAGCTCAGGCAAATATCTGCGGCGGCTGAACATAGTTTCAACATAGCCTTTATCCTTTGCATCAGATATTACGTCATTCATATACTTATCCACACCGTCCGTAAACTATTCCGAAATTTACAGCTTTGGCACGGCTTCTCATAACAGGAGTAACCATTTCAAGCGGAATACCCTTACCGAATACCTGAGCAGCCGTAATTGCGTGAATATCGTCATTATTTCTGAAAGCACGGCACATTTCCGCATCATCGGCAATATGAGCAAGTACACGGAGTTCAATCTGTGAGTAGTCCGCATCTTCCAGAACACAGCCATCTTTAGCGATAAAGAACCTCCGCATTTCCTTTCCGAGTTCCGTTCTTACAGGAATATTCTGCAAATTGGGTTCGGTGGAACTTATTCTTCCTGTACGTGTTTCAGTCTGATTGAAGCTTGAATGTATTCTTCCGTCTTCGTCTATTACTTTGAGCAGACCGTCACAATATGTTGATTTAAG
>ONDU01000007.1 GCA_900316615.1 uncultured Eubacteriales bacterium
CTTTTCTTTTGCATTTTTATTATTGCATAGTTTCATGCTGTTGTAATTCTTTTTTTAATTAGAATTATATTTTTTGATTAAATCAGTGTTTCCTTAATATCCCTATGGTTATACCCGGCATTAAACTGGGGCTTGCAAACATCGTTATTCTGTTTACGCTGTGTACCTGTTCAAAATCAGATGCTCTTTATGTGCTTATCGGCAGATTGCTGCTTAATGCTTTATTGTTTGGCAATATATCTTCCCTGATGTATAGTGTATGCGGAGGTCTGCTGAGCTTTGCGGTGATGTGTCTTGCTATGGAATTTATTAAGCTTAAAACAACAGCGGCAAGTATTCTCGGAGGAATATCGCATAACATAGGACAACTGACTGTTGCCTGTCTTATGATGAATACCTCCGCTGTGTGGGTATATCTTCCTTACCTTATTATTGGAGGTACATTAGCCGGTATGCTTAATGGTATGATGGTCAGAAAAATTTCTGCTCTGAAAATTTTTCAAGCTTAGCAGCTTTAAATTATATAATTTTACCTCATATTATGCTATAATTAAAAACAGATACAGAAGCTGTAAAAATAAGCAAGGAGGGCGTAGTATGGGAATTTATCTGAATCCGAATAATAAAAATTTTCAGAAAGCACTTAATTCAAAAATATACGTTGATAAAAGCGGATTGATAGAAGTCACCAATAAAAGGCTTAATACAGAGAATTACAGTATGTGTGTCAGCCGTCCGAGAAGATTTGGAAAATCTGTAAATCTTGCTATGTTATCGGCTTATTACAGCAAAGGCTGTGACAGTAAAGAATTGTTTGACAGTCTTTTTATTGCAAAGAACGAAGATTATCTGAAACACCTGAATAAATATAATGTAATTTATATCAATATGCAGGATTTTTTAAGTAACAGCGAAAATATTAAAGAGATGCTGCTGCTTATAAGAAAAATCATTTTAAAAGACTTTAAAAAAGAGTATCCTGATGTGGATTGGGACATAAATACAGGACTATCCTTTCATTTCAGTGAATTTTATGAAATAACAAATATCCCGTTTGTTATCTTAATTGATGGATGGGACTGTGTTATGCGTGAGCATATGAATAATAAGGAATCGCAGAAAATTTATCTTGATTTTCTCCGCAGCTGGTTAAAAGACAAAAGTTATGTCGCATTAGCTTATATGACAGGCATTCTGCCTATCAAGAAATACGGAACTCATTCGGCACTGAATATGTTTGATGAATATTCTATGCTGGGTTCCCGCGGAATAGAAAATTATACAGGCTTTACAGATAATGAGGTTTCGGAGCTTTGTCGGGAATATGGAATCAGCTTTGAGCATATGAAAGCATGGTATGACGGTTATCGGCTTAATGGCACAGAATTATACTGTCCTCGTTCAGTTATAAAAGCGATTGACCTGCAGTCGTTTGGAGGTTACTGGACGGAAACAGAAACCTATGAGGCACTGGCGAAATATATTGCGATGAACTTTGACGGTCTGCAGGATACAATAAAGAAATTGTTGGCAGGGCAGCCGCAGCCGGTAGTTACAAGAACCTTTACTAATGATATGGTAACATTTACGGGTAAAAATGATATTCTGACATTGCTGATTCATCTCGGCTATCTAGGATATAATTCTGATGATAAAACGGTATATATTCCCAACAAGGAAATTGCAGATGAATTTGTTATCAGTATGGAAGCAACGGGCTTGTGGAAAGAAACAATCAAAGCGGTTATGCAGTCGAGAAAGCTCCTTGAGGATACGCTGAAATGTGACAGTGAAAGTGTCGCTGAAGCGATTGAAGAAATTCACGACAGCAACTCTTCCGTTATTAATTACAATAACGAACAGTCACTGAGATTTATTATTCTGATTGCATACTACTATGCGAAAGAACATTATGATATAGTTCAGGAGATGCCTGCGGGAAAAGGGTTTGCAGACATTATGTTCATTCCGAAGCCAAGAGCAAATACGGAAAAATATCCGCCTATGGTAGTAGAACTGAAGTGGGATTATTCTGCTGAAACGGCAATCAGGCAAATCAAAGAAAGAAGCTATTCTGAAAAACTCAAAAGCTTTGAGAAAGTATTGTTGGTGGGTATCAGCTATAAAAAGGATATAAGAGAAAACAAAAAGCACGAGTGTATCATTGAAGAATATAGAATTCAGGAATAATAATTTTGCAGTATTAAACTTAATTTTACAATGTCTTTTACATAGAGGGGATTTTAAGTTTATGGAATTTAATGAAAAATTACAGGAGCTAAGGAAACAGAAGGGGCTTACTCAGGAGGAGCTTGCAGAGATGCTTTATGTTTCCCGTGCCGCCGTTTCAAAATGGGAATCGGGCAGAGGTTATCCCAATATTGATTCACTGAAAGCAATATCAAAATTTTTTTCGGTATCCTTGGACGACTTGCTTTCAAGTGACGCAGTACTTACAATAGCGGAAGAAGAAAGCAGGGAAAGGGAAAAGCATTTCCGCAGTCTGGTTTTCGGACTGCTCGACTGTTGTGTATCGGTACTTCTTTTTCTCCCTTTTTTTGGTCAGAAAGCAGGAAATGCTGTTCAGGAGGTTTCGCTTATCTCGCTGACAAAAATTGAAATGTATGTAAAAACAGCGTATCTGATTATTGTATTTGCTGTTATCGTATGTGGCATACTGCTGCTTGCGTTGCAGAATGTCAGAGCAAAATTCTGGATAAACAATAAAGATAAGATTTCGCTGGGACTGAGTGCGGCAGGTGTACTCATATTTACGGTCAGCTTACAGCCTTATGCCGCTGCATTTATGTTTGTATTTCTGGTTATAAAGGCGTTAATGCTTATAAAATGGGTATGATACGAATGGTATCGCACATGTGACGCATAAATTCTTTATTTTATTTGTCCGTCCTCTTAGAATGTAGTCAGGCAGAAGCCAATACATTTTAAAGGATTGATTGAAAATGAAGAAAAAATTCAGAAAAAACATTTATGTAACACTCGCTTTATTTTTGTTGTTTGTACTGTGGACATTGGCAATAAAGCTTATTGATGTTCAGCCGATAGGGCCGAACGGTTCGGAAGTGGGCTTTGCGGCCTTGAACGGATTTATTCACGATGTAACAGGCGTTCACATGGAGCTGTATATTATTACAGACTGGCTGGGGCTTGTTCCCGTGTTTGCTGCATTTGGCTTTGCAGTTCTGGGACTTGTACAGCTTATAAAAAGAAGAAGCTTTTTAAAGGTTGATTACAGCATACTCGTGCTTGGCGGATTTTATATTCTTGTTATTTCGGCATATATCTTATTTGAAATGCTTGCCGTAAATTACAGACCTGTTCTTATTGACGGTTATCTTGAAGCTTCTTATCCGTCATCTACAACCTTGCTTGTAATGTGCGTAATGCCTGCATCTGTTATGCAGCTTTATACACGTATAAAGAATAAAAATATCAGAAATATAATTTCTGTTGTTATTTATGCTTTTATGGCGTTTATAGTTATAGGAAGATTTGTTTCGGGAGTTCACTGGCTTACGGATATTGTAGGCGGAATTATATTAAGTGCAGGACTGGTTATGCTTTATTATTCCGTAAGCAGTTTAGACATAAAAATCAAGGAATAAACATAAAACGGATAATTTTAGCTTATGCAATTTTCAGGAGGGAAAAGGATGTTTTCTTATGTATGGCCTATAGCACTTGTGGTGCTGTCTAATATAGTGTATCAGATTTGTGCAAAATCCGTACCGGGAGGACTTAATCCTTTTGCGGCACTTGCTGTTACATATTCTGTAGGAGCGGCTGCAAGCGTGATACTTTATTATGCTTTGAATAAAAACGCAGATATATTTAAGGAGTTCGGCAATTTGAACTGGGCACCGTTTGTGCTTGGATTTGTAATTGTAGGCTTGGAGGTAGGTTTTATTTATGCTTACAAAGCAGGCTGGACTGTCAGTACAGCTTCGCTTGTACAGGGAAGTGTTCTTGCAGCAGCGTTGATTTTTGTTGGCTGGCTGCTTTTTAAAGAGGAAATTACATGGAATAAGCTTGTTGGTGTTGCTATATGTCTGGTTGGACTGTTTTTTATTAATTATAAGTTCTGATTTATTGACTTTTTATTATTCGTGTGCTAAACTACGAGGGCAAATGCAAAATCAGGAGGCTTATTATGAAAAAGTACGTAAAGGAAATAATCATATTGTTGGTACAATCAGCGGTGTTTTATTTGGTTCCGCTGTTCGGAATGACTGATAATCCTATGGGAATGGTACTGTTAATAGTACTTCTTACATTAGGTTTATCGCTGATACTGGGTGCGGTATCAAAAGAAAAGATAAAATACTTATATCCTGTAATTATTTCGGTCTTGTTTATTCCGTCAGTTTTCATATATTACAATGAAACGGCATTGGTTCATGCAATCTGGTATCTTGTTGTTTCGTTGGTTGGTGTTGCAATAGGAACAGTAATAAATAAGGCTGTCAGCAAGGAATAAATTTTCAGAGCGTCCTTAGGCTTGCCGCTTAAAGACGCTCTGCGTTATTTTACTTTTATTTTATTCAGTTTTACAGCCTGTACCGCATACTTTTGTTATACAGACATCTTCGCAGGTTTCTTTCAGAGAAGCTGCGGAAGCTTCTGCCTGTTGAGGATTTGTGAAGAAGCCGTATACTGTAGGGCCGCTTCCGCTCATAACAGCTTTAATACAGCCGTACTTGTTCATAGTGTTCTTTATATTCTGAACATCTTCGAGATTGAGCAGACTGTCAAAATCGTTATATAAGCTGTCAAAAAAGGCGGTTTCACTTTCATTCATAAGAGCTTCTATAAGAGACTTGCTGTGTATATTTTCCGAAAACGGTCTGCTGTCGGCTTTTCTGTATGCTTCGGGGGTTGATACGTTTATCGGAGGCTTGCAGAGTACAACAAAGTATTTATCAAGCTTAAAGCTGTGTTCTATTTTTTGCAGGTCTGTACCTATACCCGTAGCGAGCATTGTACCGCCGTAAAGACAGAAAGGAACATCTGCACCAATTTCAGCGGCAATTTCGGAAAGCTCGTCAGTAGAAAGCTTTGTATCATACAGCTTGTTCAAAGCCACGAGAACTCCTGCACCGTCAGTACTTCCTCCGGCAAGACCAGCCTGAGACGGAATATTTTTCCTGATAGTTATATCCACGCTACAGACTATACCGCACTTTTCCGCAAAAAGCTCTGCCGCCTTATAAGCGGTATTTCTTTTATCGCAGGGAATATTTTCTTTATTGCAGTAAATATTTATGACGCTTTTGCTTTTCCCAAAGGTCTCTTTTTTTTCGACTGTTATTTCATCGTACAGACCTACAGACTGCATAACCATATCAACCGTATGATAGCCGTTCGGAAGCTTTCCTGTTATATCAAGAGTAAGGTTTATTTTAGCAGGAGCGAGAACCTTTATTATTGAAGAATTGTTTTCCACTTATTTACCCTCTTTAAGTTCGTTGATAAAGCTTTCCACTCTGTTTAAAGCCTCTTTTATATGCTTTACGGAAAATGAGTATGAAACTCTTACAAAGCCCTCGCCGCTGTCACCGAAAGCGTTGCCGGGAACTACGGCTACACTTTTGGATTTCAGAAGTCTTGTGCAAAATTCCTCTGAGCTTAGGCCTGTACTTTTTATACAGGGAAAGGCATAGAAAGCACCCTCGGGCTCAAAGCAGCCTAAGCCCATTTCCCTGAAGCGTCTTACAACGAGCCTTCTTCTCATATCGTACTCATCACGCATTTTTTCAATATCCCTGTCGCCGTGCTTCAAGGCTTCTATAGCGGCATACTGTGCAGTAGTGGGGGCACTCATAATTGCAAACTGGTGAAGCTTTACCATAGCGTCTGTTACAGGCTTGGGAGCAAGAGAATATCCCAGACGCCAGCCTGTCATTGAATATGATTTTGAAAAGCCGCTTACAACTACTGTTCTTTCCTTCATACCCTCTATTGACGCAAAGGAAATATGTTTTTTATTGTTATATGTAAGCTCTGCATAGATTTCGTCTGAAATTACAAAGAGATTGTGTTTACGGACGATTTCTGCAATTTTTTCAAGCTCAGCTTTTTCCATTATAGCACCTGTGGGGTTGTTGGGGTAGGGCAGAACGAGAAGTCTTGATTTTGATGTTATAACCTTTTCCAAAAGCTCAGGTACAAGCTTGAAATTGTCCTCCTCTCTTGTTTCGACAACCACGGGAATGCCGTCAGCCATACGCACGAGGGGATCATAGCAGACAAATGACGGCTGAGGGATAAGAACCTCGTCACCCTCATTTATAAGACATCTCATAGCAAGGTCTATTGCCTCAGAGCCGCCAACGGTAACAATACATTCATTGTCACCGTTATAGCTTACATTGTACTTTCTCAGAAAAAAGCTGCATATTTCGTGTCTGAGCTTGGTAAGCCCCTTGTTTGAGGTGTATTTTGTATTTCCCTGCTGTAAAGAGATTATACCTGCCTCTCGTACATGCCATGGAGTATTGAAGTCAGGCTCGCCGATACTCAGGGATATAACGTTATCCATTTCGCTTGCAATATCAAAGAATTTTCTTATTCCGGAGGGTTTTATCTGTTTGATTTTATCGTTTATTATGCTGTTGTAGTCAATCACAATATAATGCTCCTTTTATCTTCCTGATCTTCCTCATCAAATATAATAATACCGCTCTCCTTATATGTTCGCAGCTGAAAATGAGTATTTGTGGCAAGTACGCCGTCAAGCGTTGAAAGTCTTTTGGCAACAAACATAGCTATTTCGGTAACGTTTTCGCCGTTGACCCTTACCATCAGGTCGAAAGAGCCTGCCATAAGGTATACGTTTTCCACTTCTTCAAAAGCCATAACCTGCTTTGCGATTTCGTCAAAGCCTGTATCCTTTTTGGGAGTTACTTTTAATTCGATAAATGCGGTTGCACCTGCATCTTTAACCTTATCGTAGTCTATAACAGCTCTGTAGCCTCTTATTATGCCGTCCTGCTCATACTGTTTTATCTGCTTTTCGACATAATCCTCGGGTTCGTTAATCATTGCGGCAATTTCTCCGTAAGAAAGATTGCTGTTTTCCTTTAAAATATTCAAAATCTTATCCATATTCAGTTTCACTCCTTAGTGTATTAGAGTTTAAGGGCTTTGCCCTTAAAAATCCCACCAAAGGCTCTGCCTTTGGAAACCGCAAGGGCTCTGCCCTTGACCCGCAGGGCTCTGCCCTTGACCCGCAAGCCTTTGAAAAGGCTTGACCTAAACTTGGATAACCTACAACGCAGTGACCTATGCCCTCATAGTCGCCGTTTATGCCCAAATCAGCGAGAAGCTTTTTATACTCGTCCGTTTCAAATTCCTGCTTTGCCCTGTGAATCCAACAGCTGCCAAGTCCCAGAGTATATGCCGCCAGCATCATATTTCCCATAACAAGACTGCCGTCATAAATTCCCGTAGGCCAGTTTTTATCCGCAAGGACTATCAGAACAACAGGAGCATTATAGAACGGGTCAAAGCCCTCAGCCCAGCCGCCTATCTTACGGTTTGCCTCCGAAAGCTTATCTCTGAGTTCTTTATTGGTTACGGCTATTGTTATAACTGCCTGCTGATTTCTTCCGCTTGCCGCATACAAGCCTGCCTTTATGATTTCGTCTATAGCTTCTTTGGGCACCATATCGCTTTTAAATTTGCGGATACTTCTTCTTTCAAGCATAGCTTTTATTATATCGTTCATTTTTATACCAGCCTTTCTTAAAGTATTCAAGAATACACATACATTATATACTAAAAACTTCAAACTGTCTACAACAGGTTGAATAACAATTAAGTTTGTGTTAAAATCTTATATCATACAAAATAAGATGTTGTAAAAGAGGCTTTATGAGAGAGATAATTATAAATAAAAATGATGCAGACCAACGGCTTGACAAATTCCTTTCCAAGCGTTTTAAAAATATGCCCAAGTCGCTTATGTACAAATACATAAGAACAAGGTACATAAAGGTGAACAATAAAAAGTGCGAAATTTCCACTATGCTTAAAGAAGGGGACGTACTGAAGCTTTTTATAAAGGACGAATTTTTTGATGATGACAGGGAAAATGAGGAAAGCTATGAATTTCTGAAAGCTCCGCTGAAGCTTGATATTATATATGAAGACGAAAATATTCTTATTATAAACAAGAAACCGGGGCTTATAGTACACCCCGACAAAAGCTATCATTTTGATTCGCTTATAGCAAGAGTGCTTCATTATTTATATGAAAAAGGTGAGTACAATCCAAAAGATGACAGAAGCTTTGCTCCTGCGACAGTCAACAGGCTTGACAGGAACACGGGCGGTATTGTAATAGCCGCAAAAAATGCCGAAGCTCTGAGAATTTTAAATTCAAAAATAAAAAGCCGTGAAATAAAAAAGCTGTATCTCTGTATGGTGCAGGGAAAGCCGAAAGCCGAAAGCGGAACTGTAAGCGGCTATCTGGAAAAGAACGAAAGTAAAAATAAAGTGCGTATTTTCAGCGAAAATGCTCCCGGCAGAAAGTATATGGAAACAAAATACAGGGTTATAAAATCGGTGAGGGAAAACAGTCTTTTAGAGGTTGACCTGATTACGGGAAGAACTCACCAGATAAGAGCAAGTATGGCAAAGCTGGGATATCCGCTTTTGGGAGATACTAAATACGGGTACAAAAAAAAATCATCTGCCGAAAAAGAACAGTTCAAATATCAGGCTCTCTATGCCTACAGAATAACCTTTGAATTTCAGAGTGATGCGGGAATACTGCAATACCTTGACGGAAGAAGCTTTGAGGCGGACAGTAAAAGCATATGGTTTATAAATTTTATATGAGCTTAATCGTAGTTGTATTTGACTAACTTGTTATATTGATACTATAATTATATTGATAAAAGTATTTAAGGAGGTAAAAATATTGAGCAGTCCTGCCGATAAACTTAAATGCAATAATCTTTCCTCACCTGTTGTTACAAAGCTTGCATCGCTTTTCAAGGTTCTGGGTGATGAAACAAGAGTAAAAATAATATATGCTTTGTCAGACGGAGAAATGTGCGTAAATGAAATTTCGCAGATTTTGGATATTTCGCAGTCTGCGGTTTCGCACCAGCTCAAGCAGTTAAGACTTGAGGGACTTGTAAAAACAAGACGTGACGGAAAAAATATTTATTATTCCTTTGATGATGAACACGTTGTTGATATTTTAAATCAGGCTCTTGCACACATAAAGCACAAAATTGAGGAAAGTCAGTTTTTGTAAACAAAGAAAATTATTACGGGAGGTGATTTTATGGGAAGAGAGCTTGCACTGTATGAAAAGGCAGAAAGAAGCATAATAAAAAAATACCGCAGGGAAATCTGGAATCCTTTCATTATTGCCCTTAAAGAATACAGACTTATAAACAAGGGAGATAAAATTGCCGTATGCATATCAGGAGGAAAGGATTCCATGCTTATGGCAAAGCTTATACAGCAATTACAAAAATACAGTGAGGTTCCGTTTGAGGCTGAATATCTTGTAATGAACCCCGGGTACAGCAGCTCCAATATGAAGAAGATAGAGCATAATGCAGATATTCTCAACATACCGATAAGGGTATTTAAAACGAATATTTTTGATGCTGCGGATAAAGCCGAAAAAAATCCCTGTTACCTGTGTGCGAGAATGAGACGTGGCTGGCTGTATAAGAAAGCAGGCGAGCTTGGCTGCAATAAAATAGCTCTCGGACATCATCTCAACGATGTAATAGAAACTACTCTTATAAGTATGTTTTACGGTTCACAGCTTCAGTCTATGCCGCCGATGCTCCACAGTACAAATTTTGAGGGTATGCAGCTTATACGTCCTATGTACCGCATACACGAAAATGCGATAATTGCATGGCAGAATTATAATAACCTCGAATTTATACAGTGTGCGTGCAGACTTACCGAAAAAGCCGAATTAAATCCCGGTGGTACAAGCATTTCAAAACGCAAGGAGATTAAGGAGCTTATCAGAAGACTTAAAAAAACAAATCCGAATATCGAAAAAAGTCTGTTTAACAGTATACATTCTGTCTGTCTTGATACATTCCCGGCTTATAAATCGGACGGCGAGGAGCATTCCTTTCTCGAAAAATTCTGATAAATAAAACATAAAATTTAGGTCAAGCCTTTTTAAAGGCTTGCGGGTCGAGGGCAGAGCCCTCGTCAGGATTTTTAAGGGCGGAAGCCCTTAAACGTAAAGCAGATACTTTTATTTTGCAATAAAGGTATCTGCTTTATAATTTTTTATTCTACCGAAACTATGTAGTAGTAAATGGGCTGACCGCCGTTTACAAGCGTAATATCTATACTCTGATATTTGGCACGAAGCTGTGTGTGAACGGCTTCTGCTTTTTCAAGGCTTGTATCTTCTCCGTAAATAAGTGTGATAAATGCGGTTTCCTTGCTTACCATACCTTTTACCAGCTTTAACACAGCCCTTTCGGGAGTTTTTTCTGTGAATAAGAGCTTTCCGTTTTCAAGAGCAATTATATCGTTTTCCTTTATCTTGGTTGAGCCGAACTCTGAATCCCTTGCTGCAAATGTAACCTGTCCCGTATCTACGTCTGCAGCAGCGGAGGTCATTATTTCTGTATTTCCCTCAACGGTAAGGTCGGGGTCATAAGAAAGCATAGCACTCATTCCCTGAGGAATTGTTTTTGTAGGAAGTATTATTACGTTTCTGTCCTCAACCAAGGGTACAACCTGCTGAGCCGACATAACTATATTTTTATTGTTAGGAAGTACGAAAACATTTCTTGCACCTGTTGCAAAAACAGCTCTCATTATATTTTCGGTACTCGGATTCATACTCTGACCGCCGCTTACAGTATTGTTGCAGCCCAAATCCTTAAAAAGATTGCTTACACCCTCACCGGCGGTAACGGCAACAAAGCCTACCTCATCAACAGGCTCGGCTATTTCAAATTCATCGTCAAGCTCGTTTTGTTTTTCCTCGTCTTCCTTATCCTTTGCGATACCGGCAGCTTCCTCGGCACGGCGGTGCTGTTCCTTCATATTTTCAACCTTGACGGTAAGAAGCTGTCCGTACTCAAGACCGTTCTGCAAAGCAACGCCCGGTTTATCCGTATGAACGTGTACCTTGATAATTTCATCGTCCTCAACTACAACAACGCAGTCGCCCAGTTTTTCAAGGGCAGAACGAAGGTGCTTTATTTTAAGCCTGCATGGTATGTCCTTTCCCACAATAAATTCCGTACAATATGTAAAGTTGATAACATCGTCAAATTCTGCTACAGCACTTACGTAATTATTCTCGTCTATCGGATTTAATACAGGCTGTGTATCCTCTGCGTCAAACACCTGACCGTCCTTTATAACAGACAACATTCCCTCGTATATTACGCACAGACCCTTTCCGCCAGAATCAACTACACCGGCTCTTTTTAATACAGGAAGCAGGTCGGGAGTGGTTTTCAGAGTAGCCTCGGCTGCCTTATAAACTTCTTCAAAGGTTTCGGCAACATCTTTTTCAGCGTCTGCACATTCCTTAGCCTTTTGTGCCGAAAGTCTTGCAACTGTAAGAATAGTTCCCTCTGTAGGCTTTGCAACAGCTTCATATGCAGCCTCTACTCCGAGCTGCAAAGCGTCCGCAAGGTCAGCAGCCGTTGCTGTTTCCTTATCCTCAAAGCCTTTTGCAATTCCTTTAAAGAGAAGGGAAATTATAACTCCCGAATTTCCTCTTGCTCCTCTCAGCATTGCAGACGCAACCTGCTTGCTCACCTGAGCAATATTCTCGTTTTCGGGGCTTTCCCTGAGAACCTTGGCGGCAGCTCCTATTGTCATAGACATATTTGTTCCCGTATCTCCGTCAGGTACAGGGAATATATTTAAATCATCAACTGCATGCTTTTCTTTAAGCATATTGTTTGCAGCGGATATAACAGCATTTCTAAAGACAATACCATCCATCACATATTACTTCCTTTCAGAATTTATATATATAATCAATACAAAAATGTATCAAAATCCATAATGAATTATAACATAAGTGCATACGGATTTTCAATAGCTACAGTATTTCCATAGCCTCTATCTTTAAAGTTTTTCCTGTTTTGTTGTCAATTTCCATAAGCACGCAGTTCATTTTGCAGGCACCGGAGGCAAGCTCGAACCTTTGCGGAAGCTTTTCCTTCATTTTTTTAATTATTATCTCAGGCTTTACGCCAAGTACGGAATTTATAGTTCCCGTCATACCTGCATCTGTGATATACCCCGTACCTTTAGGCAAAATACATGCGTCAGATGTCTGTACGTGAGTATGTGTACCGAAAACAGCCGATACCCTGCCGTCAAGATAATAGCCCATGGCTCTTTTTTCGCCTGTGGACTCTGCATGAAAATCTACTATAATTATTCCTGCGTTTTCCTTTTCAGCCTGAGCTATAAGCTCGTCGGCTGTTCTGAAGGGGCAGTCAACAGCTTCCATATAAGCTGTTCCTATTAAATTAATGACGGCAACACTAAGTCTGCCCATATCAAGAATTGTCATTCCACGTCCGGGAGTAGTTCCTTTGGGATAGTTTGCAGGTCTTACAAGGTATTCACATTCATCGTAAAGCTCATATGACTCCCTGCGTCTGAAAGAGTGGTTTCCCGTGGTTATAACATCTACCCCGCTTTGAAAAAGATATTCTACGGAAGCCCTTGTAATTCCGTTGCCGTCAGCAGAGTTCTCACCGTTGGCTATAACAATGTCTATGCCCTTTAGCTTTTTTAATTTCGGAAGCTTTTCCCTTAAAAACGTACAGCCTATTTTTCCGACAACATCTCCTATTGCGAGTATTACCATAAAACACGTCCTCACTAAGCTCATACATCATCTTAAAACATAAATCATTATATATTATATCAGCAAAATGTTTATTTTTCAATTTAATATTTAAATTATTTTAGCGTATTCACAAAAAATTTTTATTATTCAGCGGAACAAGAAAGCAATATTTGAATTTCCTTAGCTGCTTTACTTTTTCAGGGTATTATGCTATGATGAATTTACACTGAGGAGGTTATCCGAAAACAGTTACAAAAAATGATATTCTTATATGCCTGTTCAACGAATTTACAGATAATCATACCGAGTTTAAAAAATATCTCCCGATTGAGTCAATATGAAAGTACGCAGAAAGGATATTATAGAAATTCTTATGAAGCGTTATGCACTCATTCAGAAGCATATTAATGCTTAAGGTGTTATCAGCTCGTTGACAAAACAACTTTCAAGTAATAATATATATAGGATAGCCTTTGAAATTTACATTTTTCGGAAAGGAAGTATAGGATTATGGATATAAGAGAAGAGTCCCTTCAAAAGCATTATGAATGGAAAGGCAAGATTGAGGTAACAGCCGTACCTGAGCTGAAAACATCTCACGATCTGGCGGTTGCATACACTCCCGGAGTAGCAGAGCCTTGTATGGTTATACACAACGATTATGAAAAATCGTTTGAGCTTACAAGAAGGCATAATCTCGTAGCGGTAGTTACCGACGGAACGGCGGTGCTTGGACTTGGTGATATAGGACCCGAAGCAGGTATGCCTGTTATGGAGGGAAAGTGTGCATTGTTCAAGACCTTTGCCGATGTAGACGCTTTTCCCATATGTGTACGTTCAAAGGACGTAGATGAGATTGTAAGGACTGTTTATCTTATTTCGGGAAGCTTCGGAGGAATAAATCTTGAAGATATAGCTGCTCCACGCTGCTTTGAGATAGAGGAGAAGCTGAAGAAAATCTGCGATATACCCGTATTTCACGATGACCAGCATGGTACGGCTGTAGTTGTAGCGGCTGCGTCTATAAATGCGATGAAGATAGTAAAGAAAAAGCTTGATGAAATAAAGGTGGTTATAAGCGGAGCAGGCTCGGCGGGAATTGCTATTGCAAAGCATATGATGAGATTAGGGGTAAAGAATATAATTATGGTTGACGCAAAGGGCATAATTGTGGAGGACGACCCGAGATTAAATCCTGCAAAGCTTGAAATGAGCAGAATTACCAACAGAGAGCATATAACGGGAGGTCTTGCAGAAGCTGTAAGGGGTGCTGACTTGTTCATAGGCGTTTCAGCAGCAGGAATACTTACCGAAGATATGGTAAAGACTATGAACAGTGATGCAGTAGTATTTGCAATGGCAAATCCTGTGCCTGAGATTATGCCCGATATTGCAAAAAAGGCAGGAGCAAGAATTGTAGGAACAGGCCGTTCTGACTTTGCAAATCAGATTAACAATGTTCTTGCATTCCCTGGAATATTCAGAGGAGCTTTGGATTGCAGGGCAAGGGAAATCAACGATGAGATGAACATAGCTGCTTCATATGCCATAGCAGGACTTGTTTCCGATGATAAGCTTTGTGAGGAATATGTATTGCCTGACGCACTGGATAAGAGAATAGGCTCTGCGGTTGCCGAGGCTGTAATTGAGGCTGCGAGAAAATCGGGTGCAGCACGTCTTTAATTAAAAAGCACGGGTATGAGGTGTACTTCATATCCGTGCTTTTATTATGCTTTTGCAATTATTATTCTTAAAACGAAATGTATTGAGAAAATCCTTGAAAATTCTATTGAAAAAAGCTGTAAATTAAGTTATAATCAGCCTGTGTATCATTTAAAGGTCAACAGTAAATTAAGGACGGAGGGACGCATTGTGAGTGATACAAGCTATAATAATGAAGATGAAATAATGAGAAGGCGTCAGGAGCAAAGACGCAGGAAAAAGCAGGAGGAACGTATTAAAAAGCAGAAGAGGAACAGGATAATAATTCTTGCTGTGGGAATAGCTGTTCTTGTGTTCATAGTATTCGGAATATCCTCGTGTGTGTCAAGCTGTTCTTCCAAGAATAAGAAAAATAATGAAAATGAAGCTACGGCGGCAGCTGTTGAACAGCAGACAAATTCAGGAGAGCAGACTGCAGCTACTCAGGAGCAGCCTACTCAGGCGGCTACGCTGATGGAAGCAGGAGCTGATGTTCCTGACAACGGTCAGGACGGCTATACGACGGATTCGGGAGTATATATATGGAACGGTCAGGGCTTCGAGCTTTTCTACGGTGACAGCGACCTTGCAAAGACATATGCCGCTACCGTTTCAAATTGCAGACAGAAGATTGACAGCTCCATAAACGTTTATAACATTGTAGTTCCAATACACATTGCATTCGGACTTCCTGAAAGACTGGAAAAAACCGTAGACAGCTTAAGCCAGAGTGACTACCTTAACAATGTGTATTCCAATTATACGGCAGAGGGCATAAGGGCAGTAAATATTTTCAACAGCCTTAAACAGCACAGAGCTGAGTATACATTCTTCAATACCGACCATCACTGGACAAGCTTAGGCTCTTACTATGCATATCAGGAGTTCTGCAATGCGGCAGGTGAAACGCCTGTAGATATAAATACGCTGCATTCAAAGGAGATAGAGGGCTTTGTAGGTTCTCTTTATAACGCAACCGAGGTTGAAGAACTGAAAAATCATGCGGATACCGTAAAATATTATGAAATGCCCGTAACATATACTATGGACGTAATGATGGAGGACAGCACGGAGTTTTCAAGGCTGGACAGTATGTATTATGAAGATGCAGGCTCAGGCGGAAATTCATACGGCGTGTTCATATGGGGAGATAATCCCGTTACAAAGATAGTAAACGAGCAGCCCAAGAACGGAAGGAAAATTCTTGTTATAAAGGAATCCTACGGAAACGCATTTGTACCTTGGCTGGCAAACAACTATGACGAGGTTCACGCGATAGATTTCAGACACTATGAGGGAAATGTACCTTCTTATTGCAGTGAAAACGGAATTACGGATATTATTTTCATAAACGGCGTTATGAGCTCTGCAAGTGCGTTCCAGCTTGAGAGTATGGAAGCATTGTTTTGATTTATGTAGAGGTTATTATAAATGGCTAAAATTATATCGGAGAGATATTCCGGACTGGATATACTTAAAGCATTGAGTGCATTTGCTGTTGTATGTATACACGCAGGCAGTCTGCCTGTGTGTGGGGGGTCACAAATAGCTTTATGCAGATTTGCTGTACCGATATTTTTTATGATTACAGGATTTTTCTATTGCGGTACTGTCAAAAGAAAAAATGAAATAAAACAGATTAAAAAAATATTATTTATGCTGTTGGGTTCTATGCTGCTGTATTTTCTTTGGCAGATTGTTATTGCGGTTAAAGGACATTCTACAGAAGACATAACGAAATTATTTACTGTTAAAAATGCGGTGAAATTTTTAATTTTCAATGACCCGCCTTTTGGAGGACATCTTTGGTATTTATCGGCTGTTTTATACGTTTTGGTTATAGTATTTCTTTTAAGAAAGTTTTTTCCGAACAAATACAAAAATATTTTGTATGCAGTAACACCATTTCTCCTTTTGGGAGACTTGGCAATAGGAAAATATTCAATTCTCTTGTTTGAAAGAGAATTTCCGTATATTATAGTAAGAAATTTTCTCTTTGCAGGCATACCGTGTTTTACAATAGGTCTTTTTTTGAGGGAAAAAGAAAATCTTATATTAAAAATCAGTAAAAATATCAGGCTTTTATTTGTAATAATATTTGTTATCACAAATATTTTAGAGCATTATATTCTTGTGTTCTTCGTAGTTAATGCAAAAAGAGATAATTATATAAGCACTACACTGCTTGCGATTGCACTTTTTGCCTTGTTTATGGATCGTTCGTGGAATGATGGAAATTTTGGTCTGATAAAAACTATTGGTAAAGATTATTCAGCAATTATATATATTATTCATCTGATTTTTGTAAAGATAGCTTTCAATTTGTCAAAAATGCTTCATATATCTGATGTATACGGAATTGTTGCACCTGTTGTGATTTTTGTTTTATCGTGTGCAGCGGCATGGTCTGTTGTACAGGTAAAAAAACGGATTGCTTTGAGAAGAAACTATTAGTTTTTACTGCTGAGTTTTCCGTAAACAAGGCGGTGCGGCAAAACATTCGTTTTGCCGCACCGCCTTGTTTTTCATTTGTCAGGTATTTATAATTTTTCTGCTGAGCAATATGCTCAGTTCATTGATGGTAGAGTTCATTCCGTTTGAAATGCAAAGAACGGGCAGTATTGAACCCAGTCGGTACTGCCGTCCCTTGTCGTAAAGAGCCTGTGCAAAATATTCGTCACTCAGTGAATGAGGCTTTATTTCCTTATAGCTGTTGCTTAACGCTACAATATATTTGCTGTATACTATGCCTTTCTGACATACAGAGGGTTCCTCCGAGGTAAAAATAAGTGTATCATCATCAACGGGCAGTACCCTGTTAAGCTTTCGTGGAGCTATAATCAGTCCGCAGCCTTTGAATGCGGAAATATCGCTTTTTATATTCAGTACCGCACCTGTGCTGCTGATTATCTGTTTGTACATACGATAATATTCTTCGGCTGATGATGTTACTACCGTAAGCCTGCCGGTATATTTTATAATGCTGCTTACGATTTCGGCTTTCTGTCCGATGTCGTCATAAAGACCTACGGAAAGCTCCTCAACGGGAGCCCTGCATCTTTTCATAACCTCAAGAGCGGTATTTTCAGCTATTCTTTCTTTAAGAAGATTTGTGGTATATCTTTTAAGACCGCTTTCGGGCGGAAAGCTTATATTTTTGTCACAAAGTATGTTTTTGCTTTCACTGCCTGCAAGCTCACGGATTTTTTTCCACTTTATCTCTTTGCCGTATTTGTAATATATTATGTGTAAAAGATGTATACCGCCGTATTTTATAACCTCAAGCTCGGTTTTGTCTTTTCTGAAAAAACGGCGTTTTTTAAGTCCTCCTGAATAATCCTTTACAGTCAAAGCCGTGAGCATATATATATAATTCCTCCCTGAGCGATAATAATTCCTGATTATTGTGGTTATATATACATATGCTCTGATACGTGCTTTTATTCGTAAAATCTATCCCAAAAGTACATCGAGAGCCATCATAACTGAAAATCCTGATGAAAACGATATTATGCCGCTCTTGCCGGAAGGTTTTGCCGAGGCTTCGGGAATAAGCTCTCCTACAACCACGAAAAACATAGCACCTGCGGCAAAGCTCAGCATATATGGCATTACATTTATAAATATCTCCGATGCAAATATTGTCAGCAAAGCTCCCAGAGTTTCCACTACAGCCGAAATAACACCGAAAAGAAACGCTTTAAGCTTACCCTCACCGTCTGCACGAAGCGGCATTGAGATAATTGCACCCTCCGGAAAGTTCTGTACCGCAATACCCAGTGCAAGTACAAAAGCTCCTGCGGCTGTTATATTTTCATTTCCGCTCAGAAGTCCCGAATAAACTATTCCCACTGCCATTCCCTCGGGAATATTATGGATAGTTACTGCAAGAATGAGCATGGAGGTTTCTTTTTTTCGGCTTTTTTTGCAGCATACGGGAATTTTTTTGCCGCTGCTTATATAAGTAATAAAAATATCCGCAGCAAGCAAAAAGAATATTCCTGTCCAGAAGCCGATTAAAACAGGTATAAAGTTCAGCTTGCTTGCAGGCTTCTGCTCTAAAGCCGGAATTATAAGACTCCATATTGAGGCGGCAGTCATAACGCCTGCGGCAAACCCCGCAAGTATTTTATTAATCATAGAATTAAGATTTTTTTTCAGAAAAAATACGCAGGCAGCTCCCGAAACCGTACCTATAAAAGGAACGCTTATTCCTGCGGCAACATCTTCAAGCACATTAAATCACTCCCAAAAGCTTTTCAGAACCTTAGCATCGGCTACGCTGAGAGTGCGATTATGTTAAAAGCAAAGCTTTTAACATAATCGCCCCTGATTCTGAGTTCCCGATATTATCAGACATATATACTGCTGAAATTATTAAAACCTCATATTATTTTATGCTGAGGTCAGTATATTTGTTAAAAATATATTTGCTATTTTGGTCGTATACTGATATAATATATACGTCATATTATTTTAAAGGAGAAATAAGAATATGAAAATAGATTTTGAAAGAGTATATTTTGACGAGGAGGGCAAATATCTTATATTCAGGTCTAAGCCTGAAAGATTTTATTTGCTGAGAGTGATGGACTTCAACGGCGGACTGCGTTTCGGCAATACCATAAAGAACCCCGAGGCAATCGAAAGCGGAAGCGGAGTAATAGGAGAATATCTTCTTACCAAAAAGGAGTTTGACCTCTGGGATACAAACGAGGAGGCATTCAACGCACTTGTTACGAACATAAGCAAGAATGCACCTGCGGACAGAGTGCTGAAAATATATTATCAGCTTTCACCCGAAGCACCTCAGAAGGATTTGGAAGTAAACCCCGGTCAGCCTACCGAAACCGATACAAACCTTGTAGAAGAAATGAAGTCTATGTTCCAAAACGAACGTGCTGAGAGTATAAGAAGGTTTATGGATTTTGTTCACGGCAAAGAGGACGATGATATATACTTTATATATTCAGGCAATATGAACCCCATGTTCCCTGCAATAGACTTTGAGGGAAAGATGTTCTTTGCACAGGGTGAGAAACAGGCTAAATTAATAACCGATTCCACAAAGATTTTCAATAATCAGTACCGTAAGATAGGCTCAGGCGAAGCAAGGGATATTATAGAGAACTGCAAAAGATACGGAGTATACAAAATTTTGTTCTGCCGTGAGGACGGCGAAGCCTTTATGCTCGACAGGGACGAGGTTCTGGGACAGCCGTGCGAGAATAAGTGGAGTACCTACAATTCCAATATATATAACCTTATTATAAGATGTATTGAGTGTGCAAAGGTTGAAAATCCCAACGTAAAGGCTAATCAGATGACGCTTACAAGTGAACTGAGCCATAATATTTTCAAAAGCACATTCCTTGTTGCAGCAGGAATATCATCTGAGGGACATGAAAAGAAAATACTTCTTTCAACCAACGCCAGAGCATTGTATAATGAAGAAAGCTTTGTGTTCAGCGGCGGAGAGGATTATTCGTTTGAGGACGCACCCGATGAAAAGCTTATGATAAGAACCCTTGTAAATACTCAAAACAATACATATGCACTGCCCGTATTTACGGATATGAAGGAATTCAATATGATATTCCCCGAAAATACTGCGGTACCGCTGGCGGTTACGGCGGAAGAGTTTTACTCAATGAAAAATGAGCAATGCAATATCATTATAATGAATCCTCCTACACTGGGCTTCCTGTTCAGCGACGAGGCTATGGAGCAGCTCAGGGATTTGAGCAAAAAGCCGCTTACGATGTTCAGACCGCAGGAATCAGATGTAAGCTCTGAAAATGCGGAAAAACAGACTACAATAAATATTCCTCAGATGCCCGAACCCTCATCAACCGAGGATATTCTCAATATTGTAGCAAATCAGCTCAACAGAGCCGATGCTGTCAAAAAGGAAAACATAGTAAAGCCTGCTTCTCAGAAAGCTGCTGAGGAGGATAACGAAGAAGCTGCTTCCTCTGATGAGGAGGATACCAAGGTAGCGGACGTTAACTCCGAGGAAGCTTATACGGAAAATGATACCTCTCAGAAAAAGAGCGGATTTTTCAGCAGATTTAAAAAGAAAAATAAATGACAGCTCAAAGAAATAAAAAATACTCTTGATTATGAATGCGGTAAGCTGTTATAATCATAGTTGTGAGTATCAGAAAATTCGACAGATAATTTGTCTGAGCTTATGTTGGAAATAATACAAAAAGATACGGAAATATAAATGTTTATGTATGTAAGCAAGTTTAATTTCCGTATAAATGAGAGGTAGAGAGATTATGGATGTATTCGCCGTGCTTAACCTAATCGGCGGACTTGCCCTGTTCCTGTTTGGCATGAACACAATGGGCGATGGTCTGGAGAAGCTTTCGGGAGGAAAGCTTGAGAAGCTTCTTGAAAAAATAACGAGCAATAAATTTAAGGGTTTTTTGGTAGGAGCACTTGTGACTGGAATTATACAGTCATCGTCTGCAACGACTGTAATGGTAGTAGGCTTTGTAAATTCAGGTATAATGAAGCTGTCAAAGGCTGTCGGAGTAATTATGGGTGCAAATCTGGGTACTACGGTTACTGCGTGGCTGCTCAGCCTTACAGGAGTACAGGGCGACAGTATACTTATAAGTCTGCTGAAGCCCAGCAGTTTTTCTCCGATACTTGCAATAATAGGCATAGGATTGGTTATGTTCGGCAAAAAGGATCCTAAGAAAAAGGATATAGGCACGATACTTATAGGCTTTGCCGTTCTTATGATAGGTATGACAACAATGAGCGATGCGGTAAAGCCGCTGGCAGATATACCGGAGTTCAAGAACGTACTTCTGATGTTCTCAAACCCCGTATTCGGTGTGCTTATAGGAATAGTTTTTACGGCTATAATACAAAGCTCATCTGCGACTGTCGGAATTTTACAGGCTTTTTCCGCTACGGGAAGCGTTACATATTCAAGTGCAATACCTATACTTTTAGGAGTTAATATAGGTGCCTGTGTGCCTACGCTTCTTTCCTGCATAGGAGCGAAGAAGAACGCAAAGCGTGCCGCTCTTATCCATCTTTACTTTAATCTGATAGGTAAGGGTTCTATGCTTGTCATTTTTTATATACTCAATGCATTCCTGCATTTTGCATTCCTCGGAGATGCGGTAGACCCTGTAAAAATAGCTATTGTACACACAGTATACAGCGTTACGGCAACTGCGGTATTCCTGCCCCTGAGCAAGTGGCTTGAAAAGCTTACTTACCTTACAATCAAGGATAAGGATAACGAGGACGATACACCCTTTATTGACGAGCGTTTTCTCAATACACCTGCGGTTGCAACGTCACAGTGCAACGCTATGTCAAACAAAATGGCACTGCTCTCCGAAACAACTATAAATGATGCGTTTATGGTTCTTGCAAATTACCGTGAGGATTTAGCTGATAAGATAAGGGACAACGAGAAAAAAATAGATGTCTATGAAGATGTTCTGGGTACGTATCTTGTAAAGCTGTGCAGTAAAAATCTTACGCCGAAGGACAGTGCAATGGCATCTAAAATGCTTCACTCCATAGGCGACTTTGAGCGTATAAGCGACCATGCGGTCAACATTATAAACGTTGCCGAGGAAATGCATGAAAAGGATATATTCTTCTCGGAAAGTGCCGTAAATGAGCTTGATGTCGTAATATGTGCGTTGATAGAGGTCGTTGACAATGCAATTAAGGCATATATAAATAATGATATAGAGCTTGCAAAAAAAATAGAGCCTCTCGAACAGGTTATAGACAAAAGAGTAAACGAGCTCAGACAAAGGCATATAAAAAGACTTCGTGAAGGAAAATGTACCATAGAGCTTGGCTTTATATTCTCAGACCTGCTCAATTCCATTGAAAGAGTTTCCGACCACTGCTCCAATATAGCCGTATGTATGATACAGCTTAAAGAGGAGAGTTTTGAAACGCATGAATATCTGTATGAATTCAAGCACGATGATGACGGAACCTTCAAGAACGACTATAAGGATTATAAGAAGAAATATGTTCTTCCTCAGAATGTCTGATTTTATTTTTGATTTATATAATCTTTTATATTGTATAAAAATACGGGCAATGCAGCAAAATCTGCGTTGCCCGTATTTTCAGTAGAATTACAAATGAATTGAAAATAAATTATTCATCAAAAAATTTACAGTCTGTGCGTCCATGGGCGATTGCAGACCACGGCAGCTTTACTGCCGTGAAAATTAAAGCGTATACGCTTTAATTTGAAAAAAAGCAATACCTTGCTTTTTTTCGTCTGCAATCGCAGCCTGAGTGTAGCAGAGAAAGCTTTGTATGTTAATCATATTAAAAATATTATATAAAAGTTAATAGTGATATTGACAATATATGTTTGTATATATTACAATTTTTATATAAATCACATTTAAGGAGAGTTAATTTATGAAAAAAGAAGAAATTGTTACCATGTCGCTGCCCTATCCCATAGGCGGAAGCAAAAAAGTACGTGTATACATTCCTGAACACGAAGAGGGAGAAAAATTCCCTGTTATATATATGACAGACGGACAAAATCTGTTTGAAGATGATACTGTACAATTCGGCTGCTGGTACACCCGTGAAGCTGTAAGAAGCGAACGTCAGAAAAGCGGCAGAGCAGCTGTCATAGTAGGAATTCACAACGATGAAAGCGACTTGCAGCGTACCTGTGAGCTTACACCTGCGAGTATCGGCGAAATTCCTGTTCCCGATGATGCTCCTGAGGAGGTAAAAAAAATGCTCAGACCCGCAGGTGAAATTTTTGACGATTTTGTTGTCAATACGCTGAAGCCTGTCATTGAAGAAAGATTTCCCGTAAAGACAGGCAGAAACAATACTGCATTCTGCGGAAGCTCGTGCGGAGGACTTGCAGCATTTTTCATAGCTGTAAGCAACCCTGAAATATTCTGTGCTTCAGGAGTGTTTTCGCCTGTATTTTTCATATATTCAAAGGAGGATATGAAAAACTGGATTGTTTCAAAGGTCAGCAAAAATATGCCATGCCTCTATATATACACAGGTGCTGCCGATGAACTCGAAAAGCAAATCTGTGAGAGCGTTGAACAGACATACGGCATTCTGGAGGAAAATTATCCTTCAGATATGCTCAAAAAGGTAGTCATTCCCGAATATAAACACCACGAAACCGCATGGATGCCCGTTTTCAGAGATTTTCTTGAAATGTTCCTTTCGCTCGGTGAAGGAAAATAACAGATACATACTTTTTGTGAATTTTATTCTGTTTCCGTCCGCAAGATTAACAAAATAAGAACACATCATAAAAAAACTGTCTTTTTGACTATAAAAATCCGTCTAATTTGTTAAAAACATAAATTGTTTTTATGCTGATAAAAGTTTTTTGTTTTTTATTGAAATAAACCTGAGTATGTGTTAAAATAACCCATAAGAGGTTGGAATATACGATAAATAATATATATAGTATACAAATATTCCGATATACCTTTAGATTAAAAATTTTTGCAAAGGAGCGAAAAAATTTTATGAGAAAATTTACAAGACTGGCTGCTGTTTTTATGGCATTGTGTCTAAGCGTTTCAGCGGTTGCACTCTCAGGCTGTGACAACGGCGGCGGCGGAAATGCCGGCGGCACAAGCAAGCTCGGCGGAGACTCAAAGGTTGACACAAGCAGCGTAAAGGAGATTTATTATCTCAACTTCAAGCCCGAAATCTCCGAAAAATACGATGCTATTGCCAAGGAATACGAAAAGCAGACAGGTATCAAGGTTAAGGTTACTACAGCTGCATCAGGTGAATATGAAAAGACACTCACAACTCAGATGGCAAATGCTGATTCAGCACCTACAATATTCCAGATAAACGGCCCCGTTGGTTACGAGAACTGGAAAGAGTACTGTGCAGACCTTAGCGGAACAAAGCTTTATGATTCACTTTCCGACAAATCACTTGCAATCAAGAGCGGCGACGGCATTTACGGAGTTCCCTATGCAGTTGAGGGCTACGGCATTATCTATAATGATGCTATAATGAAGAAGTATTTCAGTTCTGACAAGAAGTCAACAGAGTTCAAGGGAATGGACGAAATAACAAGCTTCGACAAGCTCAAGGCTGTTGTTGAGGATATGACAAAGATTAAGGACGATCTTGGCATAAAGGGTGTATTCGGCTCAACATCACTTAAAACAGGCGACGACTGGAGATGGCAGACACACCTTGCAGACCTTCCTCTTTACTATGAGTTCAATAAGGAAGGCGAAAGTGCTATAACAAATTGTCTGAATGCAAAAGAGCTTGCGTTCACATATGCTGACAACTATAAGAACATATTTGACCTTTATACCAACAATTCAGGTACAGACAAGAAGCAGCTGGGTTCAAAGACAGTTGACGAGTCCATGAGTGAGTTCGCAGTAGGCGATGTAGCAATGGTTCAGAACGGAAACTGGGCTTGGGGACAGATTTCTGCAACAAAGGGCAATACTGTAAAGGAAAGCGATGTTAAGTATCTTCCTATATACACAGGCGTTGAGGGCGAAGAGAAGCAGGGTCTTTGCATAGGCACAGAGAACTACTTTGCTATCAACAGCGAGTCCGACCCCGCTAAGCAGCAGGCATCTATCGACTTCCTTGAGTGGCTGTTCTCATCTGACTACGGTAAGAAGGCTGTTGTAGAAGAGCTTGGATTTATAGCTCCTTTCACAACATTCTCAGATAAAGAGAAGCCCAGCGATCCTCTTGCAAAGGAAGTACTCGCATGGATGGAAAAAGACGGCATTACTTCAGTTCCTTGGGTATTCGCAGGTATCCCCAGTGAGAAGTGGAAGAATGACTTCGGTGCAGATTTGCTTAAATATGTTCAGGGACAGGCTGAGTGGTCAGCAGTTGTTGACAATGCAAAAGCATCATGGAAAAAAGAAGTTCAGCTGAAGGGCTAAAATAAAAAATTATAAAATTGGTTTGTATTGTGTAAAAAGGTATAGTCACCCGCATTCCTTGTATCCGGGAGTGCGGGTGATATTCTTAAAAGGGAAATGCAGGAGTCCGAAATATATAAATAAGCCTTATATTTTCCTTAATATGAAAATCAGTAACAAAATAATATAAAAAAGGGAGGTTTATATTTAATGCAAAAAGCGATAAAAAGATGGTTTCCGCTGTTTGTAGTGCCTACTGTTCTTGCTTTCATAATATCGTTTATAGCACCGTTTATAATGGGAATTTACCTGTCGTTTACAAAGTTCAAGACGGTAACAAAAGCTCAGTGGGTAGGCTTCAGCAACTATACAAAAGCGTTTGAGGACAGTGCCTTTATTGACGCATTGTGGTTTACGGTTAAATTTACCATAGTTTCGGTTATTACAATAAACGTTATTGCGTTTTTGCTCGCACTGATCCTTACAAAGAGCCTTAAAGGAACAAACATATTCAGAACCGTATTCTTTATGCCTAATCTCATAGGCGGTATCGTACTCGGTTACATATGGCTGATGATTATTAACGGCGTACTTTCCTATTTCGATTTATCGATCACATATGACGCTTCATACGGCTTCTGGGGACTTGTAATTCTGATGAACTGGCAGTTAATCGGATATATGATGATTATTTACATAGCCGGTATACAGAATGTTTCTCCGGATTTGCTGGAGGCTGCGGATATTGACGGAGCTACAAATTTGCAGAAGCTCACAAGAATTACCATTCCTCAGGTTATGCCTTCTGTAACTATCTGTACTTTCCTCACCCTCACAAACTCATTTAAGCTTTTCGACCAGAACCTCGCTCTTACGGCAGGTGCTCCCGGTCAGGAAACACAGATGCTCGCACTCGATATTTACAACACCTTCTACGGAAGAGTAGGCTATCAGGGTGTAGGACAGGCTAAGGCTGTTGTATTCTTCGTTATAGTTGCTGTTATAGCACTTACTCAGCTTTATCTTACAAGAAGTAAGGAGGTTGAAAGCTAATGGCAGAACAGCTTAAAGTTAAGGTTCAGGTTCCCGTTGTGGACGAAAACGGCGTTATGGGTGCATATGTACCCAAACAGGACGTTAAAAAGGTTATTATCGACAGTGAAAGCGATACAAAGGTTAAGAATAAGCTGGAAAAAAAGGATATTCCGTTTTTCATTCTGCTTATAGTTCTTGCCTGTCTTTTCATAGCTCCTATACTTCTCGTTCTGATGAATTCCTTTAAAGGAAAGCTCTTCCTCAGTAACGAACCTTTCGCATTTCCTAATGCCAAGTCATTTGTAGGCTTTGACAACTACATTGAGGGTGCAGGTAAAATCGGATTTTTCAGTGCTTTCTTTACCTCACTGTTTATCACGGTGTTTTCGGTAGCACTTATAATTGTCTGTACATCAATGTGTGCATGGTTTATTGTACGTGTAAAGAAATGGTACTCTCAGCTTCTTTACCTTTTGTGTGCATTTTCAATGATAGTTCCTTTCCAGATGGTAATGTATCCTATGACTCAGGTTACAGCTATGGTAAATCTCAACAATGTTGTAGGTATTATATTTGTATACCTCGGCTTTGGTGCAGGACTTGCGGTGTTTATGTTTGTCGGATTTATAAAGAGCGTGCCTCTCGAAATCGAAGAAGCCGCTATGATTGACGGCTGCGGCCCTGTAAAGACGTTCTTCCTTGTTGTATTCCCCATACTCAAGCCCACGGCAATTACTGTTGCTATTCTTAATGCTATGTGGATATGGAACGACTATCTGCTGCCTTATCTGCTCCTTAACACATCAGATGCAAGAACACTGCCTATGGCTATTCAGTATCTGAGAGGCGGCTACGGCTCTATTGATATGGCTAATATGATGGCAATGATTGTGCTTTCAATTATACCTATTGTTATTTTCTATCTGATTTGTCAGAAATATATCATAAAGGGTATTGTTGCAGGTGCTGTAAAGGGATAATTTAAGTATTTATAAAAATTTCCTGTTTCTCTTGCGGAAGCAGGAAATTTTTTATGTAAAATATTAAAAATCTTCTTGACTTTTAATATATGTTGTGATAAAATACAAGTACACTGATGACGAAGAGTAAGTACGCTTTGACTGATACCTCAAAGAGAGCCGCAGGCGGTGAAATTGCGGCAGGTTAGGCTTGGCAGAATGGACTTCTGAGGGCGAGCGGAAACGTTTTTTTACGGAGTATGCAAGACGGAATAATGACTTTCCGTAAACAAAGGTCGGCGTATGTAAGTACGTACTGAGAGGACGCATTAAGCGTCAAGCAGGGTGGCACCGCAGGATAATCCTGTCCCGGCATTTTATGCTTGGGACGGGTTTTTTATTTTTGGAGGAATTAATATGAAATTGTTAAAAAAACGATGGCATAATTATTTAAAGTAAAGCAACAGCTTTAATAAATTTTACAAAAAGAAAATGTTATGTGTTTAAAAGCATAACTTAAATATAATCTTGCTAAAAAAGGAGATAATAAGAAATGTCTGAAAACAAAATACCCTATAAAATTTACTTGAGTGAATCCGAAATTCCCGAAAAATGGTATAATCTGAGAGCGGATATGAAAAACAAGCCCGCTCCGCTGTTAGACCCTTCAACCTGCAAGCCTCTTACCGCAGAGCAGATGAGTGCTATTTTCTGCGAAGAGCTTGTAAAGCAGGAGCTTGACAACGATACTCCCTATATTGAAATTCCGCAGGAAATACGTGATTTTTATAAAATGTACAGACCCTCTCCCGTTGTACGTGCATACTGCCTTGAAAAAGCACTCGGCACGCCTGCAAAAATCTATTATAAATTTGAGGGCAACAATACAAGCGGAAGCCATAAGCTTAATTCTGCAATAGCTCAGGCTTACTATGCAAAGAAGCAGGGACTTAAAGGCGTAACTACAGAAACGGGTGCAGGTCAGTGGGGTACAGCTCTTTCAATGGCATGTGCATATCTTGGTCTTGACTGCAAGGTTTATATGGTTAAGGTAAGCTATGAGCAGAAGCCTTTCAGACGTGAGGTTATGCGTACCTATGGTGCAACAGTTACACCTTCACCCTCTACAACAACCAACGTCGGAAGAAAAATACTGGAAGCACACCCCGGTACCACAGGAAGCCTTGGCTGTGCTATATCGGAAGCTGTTGAGGTTGCAGTATCTAACCCCGGTTACCGCTATGTTCTTGGTTCGGTACTTAATCAGGTACTTCTCCATCAGTCGGTTATAGGTCTTGAAGCAAAGGCGGCTCTCGACAAGTACGGCGTTAAACCTGATATTATAATAGGCTGTGCAGGCGGTGGCTCTAACCTTGGCGGTCTTATATCTCCGTTTATGGGTGAGAAGCTCCGCGGAGAAAAGGATTACCGCATTATTGCTGTAGAGCCGGCATCATGTCCCAGCTTTACAAGAGGTACTTTCGCTTACGACTTCTGCGATACAGGTATGATATGTCCTCTTGCCAAGATGTACACCCTCGGCTCAAGCTTTATTCCGTCGGCAAATCACGCAGGCGGTCTGAGATTCCACGGTATGTCGTCAACTCTCAGCCAGCTTTACCATGACGGATATATGGAGGCTGTTTCGGTAGAGCAGACTTCCGTATTTGAAGCAGCAGAGCAGTTCGCACGTATTGAGGGTATACTCCCTGCTCCCGAAAGCTCACACGCTATACGTGTTGCAATAGACGAGGCTCTCAAGTGTAAGGAAACAGGCGAGGAAAAAACCATACTCTTCGGTCTTACGGGTACGGGATATTTCGACCTTGTTGCTTATCAGAAGTACAACGATGGCGAAATGTCAGACTATATTCCTACAGACGAGGAAATTGCAAAGGGTATAGCTGCTCTTCCCGTTGTACCCGAAGCTTAAAATATTTTAAATTAACCGTTCAATATTGGTGCGGAAATTTCTAAAAGAAATTTTCGCACCATATGTTTTTTTGTCAGAACTGCTGTTGTTTTGCTTGCGTTTGTTTACAACAATATAGGATTAAATTTATATAGTTTTTATAAAAATTTATAAATTGGTAAAAAAAACTTTATTCCGGACGAAAATAGTGATATAATATAATCCTATATTGGGTATTAGAGGGATTGTGCAGAGACAAGATTGTATTTTTTATAAGGTGGACGTTGATATGTTAGTTACGTTGTGTGTGATAGCGTACAATGAAGAAAGATTTTTGCCAAGACTGTTCAGTGACATAGAACAGCAGACATATGAACATAAAAAAATTGAGCTTGTACTTGTAAACAACGGCTCCGATGACAGAACAAGGGCTATTATGGAGCAGTTTGCCGCAGAAAGCGATTTTTTTGCGGTAAAAATAATAGACCACGAGAAAAGCAATCAGGCGGCAGGCTGGAATACGGCTTTACTCCACACAAAGGGAAATATAATAATAAAAGTTGATGCACATGCCAAGATACCTGAGAATTTTGTAGCCTCAAACGTAGAAGTTGTTCTCAGCGGAGAATATGTCTGCGGAGGAGGAAGACCGAATATTCCCGTGAGCAAGACAAGCTGGGACAGAACGCTTCTTGCTGCGGAGGAGTGTATGTTCGGAGGTAATATAGCAAAATACAGGCGTAAGCAGAAAAGAAAGCAGTATATAAACAGTATATTCAACGGAGCATACCGCAGAGAGGTATTCGCAAGGGTAGGCGGATTTAATGAAGCACTCGGACGTACCGAGGATAACGAGTTCCATTACCGCATAACAAAGGCAGGCTACAAAATATGCTGCAGCCCCGATATTATATCTTATCAGTATATAAGGAGCAATCTTAGAAAAATGATTGTTCAGAAATTCAGCAATGGTTTCTGGATAGGTCTTACGGTAAAGACTTTCCCTAAGTGTCTGTCAAAATTTTACTTTGTACCGCTTGCATTCGTGTTGTCGCTCATAGTCTGCACGCTGCTTTGCTTCTGCGGATTTCCGCTGTTGTTAACGCTGCTGCTGACCTGCTATGCTTCTTTTGACCTTTATCTTACCTTCAATGCCTTCAAACGTAAGGAAAGGCGTAAGCACTTTATACTTTTGCCTTTTATTTTTCCGCTTCTGCATATTTCATACGGTGCAGGAACTCTTGCGGGACTTCTTCACCTGCCTATACGCAAGGACAAGCTCAATAAGGCTAAACGGAAAATAAAACAGGTTAAAATGTATTATCTTGGAAATTAAAATTTTTATATGCGAGAGGTGCATCGGGTTGCATTGTGAAAATATGGAAAAAGTGGAATTTACGCCTCAGCAGCTTAGAAAACTCCAGCTCAGAGAGCTGGAAGCCCTTGTCTATTTCAAGGAATTTTGTGACAAGCATAATCTGCTTTTTTATTTTTGCGGCGGCTGCTGCATAGGTTCACTGAGGAACAAGGGCTTTATTCCGTGGGACGATGACATAGACGTATTTATGCCCAGAAAGGATTATGAAAAATTACCGCTCTTGTGGGAAAAATATTCAGAGGATAAAAGATACCTCTGTCTTAAAACAAACGATGATATTTTCACCGGAAATATATTTACAACTATAGTTGATACCAGCGGAACGTGCGTAAAGGCAAATCAGGCACATCTGGATATTCCGCACGGGCTTGTTATGGACGTTTTCCCTTTGGACGGCTGTCCCGACGGCTTTAAAAGAAAGCTTCAGAAAATGTGGGCTATGGTATATTCTCTTTTTCTTGCACAGGTAGTACCTGAAAATCACGGAGGAATAATCGCATTCGGAAGCAAAATGCTTCTCGGAATTTTCAGGGGAAAATCCGTAAGAAATAAAATATGGCGTATGGCAGAAAAAAAGATGAGCAAATACCCTGTCAGCGAGTGCAGTAAAATAACCGAGCTTTGTGCAGGACCTCACTATATGCAGTGCGAATACCCGAAGGAAGCATTTGAAAGTGCCGTTTATAAGGAGTTCGAGGGCTTGTCAATGCCTATACCAAAGGGATATGACGTTTATTTAAGAACAGCTTTCGGAGATTATATGAACCTGCCTCCGAAAGAGAAGCAGATACCGCATCATGACGTAGTGTACTGCAATCCTGATGAAAGCTGTTATGATTTTAAAAATCCTTTTTTGAAGTAAAGCAGATTTATATTTGAAAAATGAAAATTAGGAGGTAACAATATGATTTACGGAGCAATTCTTGCAGGAGGAAGCGGAACCAGAATGCACGTTTCATCTATGCCCAAGCAGTTTCTTCTGCTTAAAGGAAAGCCTATAATCATTCATACTCTTGAAAAAATGCTTGCATGTACGAGGTTTCATGCCGTATATCTCGGAATACATCCCGACTGGATGTCATATATGTATGACCTTCTGGACAAATATGATGTGGATACATCAAAGGTAAGACTTTCTCCCGGAGGAGAAACACGGAACGATACTATTTTCAGGGTAATAGAAGAGATAAACCGTGACTATGGTGCAAATGAAGATGACATCATAGTAACCCACGATGCTGTAAGACCGTTTGTCACGCTTAGAATAATAGATGAAAACATAGATGCGGCAATAGAACACGGAGCCTGCGATACAGTCGTAAGAGCTACCGATACCATAGTATGTTCGGAGGATGGAACGGTTATTTCCGAAATACCCAACCGTGAATTTATGTATCAGGGTCAGACACCGCAGTCCTTTAAGATAAGTCTTTTGAAGGAAGCATATGCACAGCTTACAAAAGAAGAAAAAGAAATACTTACAGATGCCTGCAAAATATGTGTAATAAAGCATATTCCCGTAAAGCTTGTAAGGGGAGAGACCTTGAATATGAAAATTACCACAGTAAACGATTATGAAATAGCTGAGGTTATAGCCGGAGGTATAAAACTTGATTAATTACGTTTATCAGCTTATTAACCCTCAGTTTATTTCCGTTAAGCTTTGTGATGTCAATACAGACGGCAAGGTGCTTGTAAGACCGAAGTATATGGCAATATGTCACGCCGACCAGAGATATTACAGGGGACAGCGTGATATGAAGATACTCAGCCAGAAGCTCCCTATGGCACTTATTCACGAATGCTGCGGAGAGGTTATGATGGATAAAACAGGAACATTTTCTCCCGGACAGCAGGTTGTAATGATACCCAATATGCCTTCAAGAAGGCTCAATTATGTATATGAAAACTATGACGAAGCCTCGAAGTTTCTTTCAAGCTCCGATGACGGCTTTATGCGTGAATTTGTGGACTTGCTGCCCGACAGGGTAGTTCCTTGTGACGGTATACCGCCGCATATTGCGTGTATTACGGAATTTTTCAGCGTAGCTGTACACGCCGTAGACCGTATGCTCAATTTTGCCCACAGCCACAGGGATGAAATAGCAATAGTGGGTGACGGCCCTTTATCGTATGTTGTTGCAAGTACGCTCAAGGAACGTCTCCCTCAAAGCAAAATAACTGTTATCGGCAGACGTACAAGAAAGCTTGCAAGATTTTCATTTGTGGACAAGACCTGCCTCGCATATGATATTCCCGCTGATTACAGATGTGACCACGCTTTTGAATGTGCGGGCGGAGAGGGAAGCTATGATGCAATAAATAACATTATAAAGCATATACGTCCTCAGGGAACGATAGTTCTTATGGGAGTAAGCGAAAATCAGATTCCCATTGATACGAGAACAATACTCGAAAAGGGACTGACGATTGTAGGCAGCAGCCGCTCGGGCAAGAAGAATTTTGAAGATGCGGTGGCACTTATGCAGACCCAGCGTATAAGAAGAAGACTTGGAAGCATTATATATGAAGACGCAGAAGTCAACAGTATAGATGATATTCACAGGGTTTTTGCCACCGACCAGGATACTCCGTTTAAAACAGTGTTTAAATGGAATCTGTAGAATACAGGCTTCCTTGGATAAAAAGCAAAATAATTACATTTTTTAACTCTCGAAAAAATATTCTGTTTAATCTTACAGAATATTTTAATATGAAATTAAATTCAATAAAAATTATTTATTTTTTTGCCTTTTGTGGTATACTTCTAAAAGTATTATCATTAAATCTAAAAGGGATTATGTTGTCAGACCGGAGGAGGAGTGTCTGTTTTGCCGGAAAAAAATAATGAAATATTTTCTTACACCGAAAAAGGTAAACGTAAGGAGAAAAAAGAAATGAAAAAAGAAATGAGAAAAGCAAGCGGAAAAAGACCTGTATGGAAAAATATTCTGCTTTGTTTTCTTGTTGTACTTTTTCTTGCGGCTGGAATAGGAATGATTTATTATTATCAGATTCTTGGCAACATAGGCTTCAGAGCCATAAACGAAAAGAACGATTATTCAAATTCAAAGTTACGCATTTCATCTGACATAAAAAAAGACGGAGAGCAGACGCTTGATTTGTTTGACGGCACGCTTCTGAATGACCCTAAGATACTTAACATACTTATATTCGGAGAGGATTCGGGTGCCGGAAGTGATACGCAGTACGGCAGAAGTGACACTATGATTATGGTTTCCATAGATAACAGGCATAAGCAGGTAAAAATGACATCGTTTATGCGTGATATGCTTGTCAACATACCTTACTATTATGATGCAGGAAATGAGTACGGTATGGATAAGCTGAATGCTGCATACAGGCTTGGCGGTGCAGAGCTTGCCGTTCAGACACTTGAGGCGAATTTCGGTGTTGATATAGACCGCTATGCCATAGTTAACTTTAAAAGCTTTAAAAGTATTATAGATGCTCTTAACGGTATAGACATAAAGCTTACTCAGGACGAAATTGACTATATAAACTGGCAGACTTATATAAATAATCAGTCTTCGGAAAGGTATGAAATAAAGGATAAACCGGGGCTTGTACATCTTAACGGCAGGCAGGCTCTTTGGTACGCACGAGACAGAGGCTATCAGGAGGACGAACATCCCGAGTTTGTAATATCCGGAAATGACTTTGACAGAACATCAAGACAGCGTAATCTTATGAGAACCCTTATGAGCAGGTTTAAAAATGCCAGCTTTACCGAGATAGTAAAGGTCGTTGCAGAAATAGGTCCTATGCTTACTACAAACCTCAAAAAAGATGAGATTACAACGCTTGTTGCAAATGCTCCGACATACCTTTCTTACGGTATAAGCGAATTCAGACTTCCTACGGGAGATTGCTACAAATACAGCTGGTTTAAAAAGACTCCCGATGCACTTGCTCAGTCTGTTCTTGAGATTACGGATATACAGACATTAAGAACGCAGTTAGCTAAATTTGTTTTCGGGGAAGATGCGGTTGTCAGTAATAATTCTGAAATAGAAACAGATCCTTCGACAGAACCGCCCACTTATACGGGATTTTCGGATACATCGGGAGTTTCGGAGGCAATGAACGCAACGGAGGAAGAGACAGACTGATTAAACGCTCAAGCTTCAAAAGAGAAAAACCATAAAGTTTAGGTCAAGCCTTTTTAAAGGCTTGCGGGTCGAGGGCAGAGCCCTCGTCAGGATTTTTAAGGGTGAAACCCTTAAACGGAAATTAAAAAAATCCCGATGCCGAAAAAAGGCATCGGGATAAATTATTTACCAAAATGCCGTGAAAACGGCATTTTGGTGCTTTGAGATAAAAACTCATTTATTTAAAATTACCCGAACAGCCAGCCGATATCGACAAAGAAGCGAGTGAAATATTTGACCGCAGGCATTTTTCTATATCAATTTTTTTGTACTTAACAACCCAATTCCAAGTGTTGAGGCGTTGTGCAGCATAGCTGTCGTGGTCGGCTGTGCCAAGCCGCCGACTCCCAGAGCAATCAGTCCGCCGTTGACGGAGAGGATAGAGCGGTAATTTCTGCCGATACGCTTCATCATCGCTGTGCTGAGCTTTCTCAGCGTGACGATGCTGCCCAAATTGTTCTCAGAAATCGTAATGTCTGCAATCTCTCTTGCAATCGGTGCACCGTTGGAAATGGCGATACCTACGTCTGCCGATGAAAGTGCAGGCGAATCGTTAACGCCGTCGCCGATCATCACCACCGTATTGCCCTTCGCTTTTTCGTTTAATACAAAACGTGCTTTTTCCTCGGGCAGAACCTCGGCGTAAAAACGGTCAACGCAGACTCTCTCGGCAATCGCCTTTGCGGTGTGCTTGCTGTCGCCCGTCATCATCACGATATTTTCAAAGCCAAGCTCTTTTAGCTGCCTGACGACTGTCGGTGCTTCCTCACGGAGAGGGTCTTCGATGCAAATGACCGCCGCAAGCCAGCCGTCAATCGACAGATACAGCCTTGAAAACTCGCTTGAGATAGCAAGCAGCTTTTTCTCTGTTCCGAGCGGAACCGCCGAGCCCATATCCTCGAAGATAAAGTGATAACTGCCTATCAGCACCTCTGCTCCGTCAATAGTGGATTTGATGCCGTGTGCCACCACATACTCAACCTTCGTGTGCATTTCATCGTGGATCAGTTTTTTCTCTTTCGCCGCACGGACGACCGCATTTGCGATAGAATGAGGAAAATGCTCCTCTAAACACGCCGCTATCCTGAGTAGCTCATCGGGTGTTTTATCGCAGAAGGACACAATGCTGTGTACGGTGGGATTTGCTTCTGTGAGCGTTCCCGTTTTGTCAAAAACGATAGTATTCGCCGCAGCGGTCTTTTCAAGGAATTTGCCTCCCTTGACCGTAATGCCGTAGGCGTTAGCCTCTCTGATTGAGGACAGCACCGTTACAGGCATGGCGAGCTTCAGTGCACAGGAAAAATCGACCATCAGCACCGACAGTGCTTTGGTCACGTTGTGCGTCAACAGCCATACCAGTGCCGTTCCGAGGAAGGTAAACGGCACAAGTTTGTCGACGAGGTGTTCCGCCTTGCTTTCTACATTAGATTTCAGCTTCTCCGTTTCCTCGATCATTGAAACGATTTTGTCATATCGCGTTGAGCCTGCGTTTTGCGTTACACGGATCGTCAGCTCGCCTTCCAACGGCTGCAAACGCCCAGAATTTGTGATGCTTCATTAAATCTATCCTTTCCTCTTCTGTAGGTTAGCTGTTACTAACATATGCTGCAAAAAATAAAAAATCAAATATGATTTTCCGCTGTTATTATATAATAATCAGCGGGCTTTTGTCAATGGAATTGCAGATAAAAAACAAAAACGCTCGAATTAACAGAGCGTTTTGCTTTTTGCAATTATGTGTTGAGTGTATTACCCTAAAGCTATATTCAAAATCATCATCAAAGTAAAGTCAAGAGCAAACGTCAATACGCCTATGCCGAAGTGTTCGCCCTCGGACATTTCGGGACAAGTTCTTCCACGACGGCATATATCATTGTACCTCACGGTCTCAAAATGGGCAGAACTATAAACAATACGGTTTTCAGTGTACCGCTAACGATACCTGTACAGCCGAGAACGATGAACAGCATCAAAAATAATATCGTAATTATAGCTCCGCCGTAAATCATATCTTTCGGAAGCCGGTTTTTTATAATCAGGTTTCATATCTTTTCCGTCACGCTACCGTCCAATCGGCACTTTGCTGTTGGAGGTGTACCATCTTGGCGAACTCTCCGTTTTGTGTCAGCAAATCTTCGGGCTTTCCTGCTTCGGCAACCTTGCCGTCCTTCAAAACGATGATCTGATTTGCCGCTTGCACGGTTCTCATGCGGTGAGCGATAACAAGGACGGTTTTATTTTGCAGGAGAGTCGAGAGTGCCCCCTGCACCTTTGTTTCATTCTCAACGTCAAGTGAAGCGGTCGCTTCGTCGAGCAGTACGATAGGTGCGTTTTTCAGCAAAGCTCTGGCGATGGAGATTCTCTGACGTTCTCCGCCCGAAAGCTTTGCACCGTTTTCGCCAATGGGCGTGTCATAGCCCTGCGGGAGCTTGTTGACAAATTCGTCGCAGTTTGCGGCTTTGGCGGCTGCTCTTACTTCCTCATCGGTCGCTCCGTGCTTGCCCAGACGGATATTCTCCGTCACCGTATCGTCAAACAGCACCACATTCTGAAATACCATCGAATAATCTGTCAGCAGGGTTTCGGGTTCGACCGTATTTATATCCACGCCGCCTACTTTGATATTGCCTTCGGTGATATCCCAAAGCCTTGCCGAAAGACGGGCACAGGTGCTTTTGCCGGAGCCGGAAGGACCGACAAGTGCCGTGACCTCGCCTTCTTTGGCGGTGAAGCTTACGCCCTTCAAGACCTGTTCGTTATCGTAGGCAAAGCCGACGTTTTCAAAGACGATATCGTGACCGTCGGGCGTGAATTTATCCGCCCCCTCTGCGGTCGGCGTGTCATAAATTTCCATCAGGCGGTTTGCGGATACCTGAGACATAAACATCTCGGCGATTAGTGCAAGGCTCTGGTCGAACGGAGCGTACACGCGTGTGATTACCAGCAGGAACAGGAAGAACACCATAAAGTTGATATGCCCCGACAATATCAGGTCAGTTCCTGTGAGAATCGTAGTCGCTATGCCGAGGCGCATAATCACGCTTGCTGCGTTTACAAAGATACCTGTTGACAACTCACCCTTTAGCAGCGTTTTTTCGTGGGCATCTATTTTTTGATTGAGTCCGGCTAAGTATCTTTCCTCCTGATTGGCGGCACGTATCTCACGGATATTTTCAAGCGTTTCCTGTATGCCGTCCGAGACGGTGACAGCCGCTTTCTTGGATATTTCAGACTGCTTCTTCGCCAGCTTGCGGCTGCCGAACAGCAACGCAAAGGCAACGGGAACGCCCCAAAGGCAGGCGAGCATCAGCCGCCAGTCATAGAACGCCAGCATAACGGCGATTGCTGCGGTTGAAATATAAGAGCCGTAGAGATAGCCCAAGCAGTGCGACCATACGTGCTCCAAACGGTTGACGTCGCCCATGAGCGTTTCGGTCAAATCGGCGAGGTCGCGCTTGCCGAAGTAACCGAGCGGAAGCTTTCTCAGACGTTCCGCCAAGCCGATACGCGTGTCTTTTATCTCTCTGTAAACCAAGCCGTAGGTGGCACGGTATTGTCCGATATGGACGAACAGAGAGAGTATTACAAAGAGCACGGTCAAGCCGATATACAGCCACGGGTTCGGTAAGGGCTCGTTTTGCGTGAGTGTTCCGATGAAGCTCTGCATCATAAAGTACAACAGTCCCATTCCTACCATCATCAGCAGGTTGACGATGACTGTCCACAGCATACCCATCTTTGTATTATGTACGCCGCGGTCGGTCAGGGCGTATTTGCGTTTGAATTTTACTCCGAACATTTATCTCACCTCGCTCTGTATTTTCCATTTTGCGGCTTGGTTATACTCGCTCCACATATGGGCGTATAAGCCGCCGTTGTTCTTTAATTCCTCGTGTGTGCCTTCCTCAACGAGCCTGCCGCCGTCCAGCACGATTATCTTATCAGCACCGACAACTGTTGAGAGCCGGTGAGCAATCATAATGACAGTCTTGCCCTTTGTCAGCTTTGCAAAGGCTTTTTGTATCAGCACCTCATTTTCGGGATCGGCAAAGGCGGTTGCCTCGTCCAAAACGACGATAGGTGCGTCCTTTAATATCGCCCTTGCCAAAGCGATACGCTGCTGCTCGCCGCCGCTGAGATGGGTTCCTTTACTGCCTATAACTGTGTCCGTTCCGTCGGGCAGCTTTTCAACGATGTCCATACACTGTGCCGCCTCCAAAGCCAGCAAAACCTCCTTGCGTGTCGCTTCGGGCTTTGCCGCACGGACATTCTCAAATATAGAAGTCTTGAAAAGGCGGTTGTTCTGGAATACAAAAGCGATATTGTCCATCAAAACGTGCGGATCAATCTGCTTAACGTCAATGCCGCCGACCTTGACAATACCCTCCGTTGTGTCCCAAAAACGAGGGATAAGGCTTGCGGCTGTCGTTTTGCCGCCTCCCGACGGGCCGACAAGTGCAATGGTCTTACCGCTCTCTGCAATAAAGGATACTCTGTCAAGTGCAGGGACTTGTGCACCTTCATAGGTAAAGCTGACATTTTTGAATTCCACACTGTTGCCGTTCGGTTTCTGCGGATTCTTTGCGATTTCCAAAACAGGTGCTTTCATCACCGTGTCTATGCGGTTGAGTGCGGTGTTGGCGAGCATTGTGCCGCTGGCTGCAAACATTATTCTAGCCAGTGCGGTCGAGATTATCGCTGAGAAAACGGCGTAAAAGGCAAAGTTTGTGATGAATCCGGCAAAGTCGCCTGAGCTTAATGCAGACGGAGCTAAAAAGAGAGCTACAGGAATCAGGAACACAAATGCACCCTCTGTGAATGTGAGGTTGACTGACTGCGGCACACGGCACACGCCGTCGGTATAGCGTTCGGCTTTGGCACTGTAGTCCTCGATAGCCTGCCTGAAAGCCTTAAAGGAATAGACCGTCTGCTGAAACACCTTGACGACAGGTATACCGCGTACATACTCGGTTCCGGCTTTACTCATAACGTCCTGAGCCTTCTGATACTCCTGCATCAGCTTGGCATTCTTGCCGCCCATCATCGAAAACATCGCGACAACGGAAATAATTGCTGCCAGAACACATGCCGCACCCATTCTCCAGTCAAATACGAACATCAGCACCAGCATTGCGATAAACATAGCGACCGTGCCGACGATATCGGCGAGGTTATGTGCAAGCAGCGTTTCGGTTTCGGAAGCCGCACCGTCAAGACGGTTTCTCAATAGTCCCGAAGCGTTATTGTCAAAGAAGCCGAGCGGCGTTTTCATCAAATGTGCGACACCCTGCTTGCGGATATTTGAAGCTGTACGGAATGCCGCCAAATGAGTACACATCAGTGCAGCAAAGTAAACTAAGATACCGCCCACGGCAAAGGCAAACGCCAGCCAGCCGTATTTGCCGATTTCCGTTGCTTTCGTCCAATCGGGAGCTACGGAAATCAGTTCTTTAATGACCAGCCATATGCAGACATACGGAGCCATTCCGAGTATCATTGCCACAGCAGATAAAAACAAGCCGGAAAACAGCAAGCCTTTATACTTTCCCGCATAAACTATCAGCCGTGAGAGCGGTGATGGTTGTTTTTGTTTTTTCAAATCATATCATCCTTTCAATTAAGTAATTTTCTAAAAATGCGGTCATCGGATAACGACGACCGCGTTTTTTATGGAATATCAATGGTGAAAAATGAAAACTAACTCTGCTCCTGCGGCTTTGTCACCCTCCGCTACAGCCTGAGCCATAGACTCGGTGTTTTCTGTGCCGCTCCAAAATACAATTGCTTTTTTCATATAAACATCTTCCTTTCAATCCGGTTTTAATCAGTCAAAGCTGTGATTAACTTGCTGCCAATATCCTTTAATTGGTTAGCTTATACTAACTTTACGGCAAAATAATTAGCGGTTAGTTACCGCTAATTGGAATTATATATTGTTTTTTGTGATTTGTCAAGGAGTATTTCAAAATACACAAATAAAATCTGTTGGTTTGTCAATGATTAGTTACACATTAAGAAAAAATAACTTCGCCAGTCAGTAAGAAGTGATTTAGGAACTCACCAGGGGACTTCCAACCGAGAGGACTCATAGGAAAGTTGTTGTATTTTCTGCTGTGAACAGCTAATTGATTCTTAAAGTCATTTGATAATTCCGGTACAGCCTTTTTTTCTGAGCTTTACCAGGAAGACGAACAGACAGGCGTGTAGATTACTGCGGCACATATCCCTTAATTAACTTGATTTCATCATCGCTATGTTGCTTGAGATGTGAATGGGACAATGTGATTTGTCTGATAATGATTGCATTGTTCCGTCATAGCTGTTCTTCCACAGGTAGACGTATTGGCGGCTGACATTGTACTTGATTACAGCCTTTGTTACACCTTTTTTCTGCAAACCGAATTAAGGATTGACGAAACAACATCTTTTGTGCTACAGTGTTCATGGCAAACAGGATACTCCTTGTAAAGTTTTGTTGCAGCAAACTAACTGTAACAAAGGTTTTTTCTGTTTGCTATTCTTTTTTCTTGTTACTGTAACGACTCTATTGTAAACCTGCAAGATAAATTCTTGAAAAATTTGTAATAATGTAGTATTATTATAATTGGCTTGTTGTAGGTTTGGGGAGGAAAAAAATGAAAAATAATTCTAATCGGGACTTGGATAAAACCTGTATATATCTCAATGTTTTTTACAATGAAAAAGAACTTGATACCGTTCCTGCAGATATACTGACAGATGCAAGGAACAGATATTTTACGGGCAATGGAAAAACAGTAAAGGATAAGATTTCATTTTCGGTTAACGGCAGAAGGTATTCGTATGTGTACCGCATTGACGCAAAAGGAAAGCTTAAATGGAGAGCATTGGAAAATGGAGTTTTATCTGAGGAGGCAGTAGCAGAACCGGCAGGGTATATAGTAATTTACAGAGAGCAGTCGGGTTTTATAAGGAAAAAGATGTACTTTAATCATTCCCATGTGTGGCAAAAGACTGAATACTTTGAGATGAATCGTAATGAGCCGGTAATATCGCTTATGCCGTGGCTTAATGATGACAGGGCTGCTATAGCAGTTTATGACGGAGAAACATCATTTCCTCAGATACTTTATGCGTTTCCTATGTCAGATAACGAGTATGATGTTGAACAGGCGGTTATGCTTTGTCAGCCTCCCGTATCGGCTACAGTTAACAATATAAAGTATTACTTTGGTGATGACGAGCTTGAGCAGCAGTGGAAAAGCGTTCTTTCCGGAGAAGAAGATATATCCGTAACGCAGCCTGTTGAAGAAGTAAAGCAATATTTTGATATTTCAGCATTGGAAAAAAACAGCGGATACAGGAATTTAGCGGAAACAGACGATATATTTACAGCATACATTTCATCGGAGACTGCCTCTGTTGCAGAAAATAAAGATGAGGATAACAAAAGCTCAGATGAATTTGAAGATGAGGAAGAAGAAAAATCTGACACAGAAGAGCCTGCTCAGAAAAGAAGCGTAAGCGGAAATACTGAGTATACCGTTTTTGCCGATAAGCTCGTAAGTATATCCGCTAAAGAAAAGGGCTTGTATTTTGGAGAACTGGATTCGGTCGGAAAGCGTGCAGGAAGCGGACGAACTCAAGCAATGTCGGGAAAGACGCTTTACGAGGGAGAATATCTTGACGATAAAAAGGACGGTTTCGGCGTAACGTTTTTCAAAAGCGGAAAAATATCCTATGCAGGAAGCTACCGTGACGGCAAAAAGAACGGCTTTGGCATAGAGTTCAGAGCAGTTGACGGAGGTATAACCATTGCTGATTTTTGTGAAGGGGAAAGGGATTTTGTTTTTGCAAAATTTGATAAAAACAGAAGCCTTGTCTATGCAGGAAGCAGGTACGGCGACAAAACAGGAGGCATAAGCATTAATCCGGACAATGGAGAAATTTTCATAGCAAAAAGCAGAAACGGCGAACAGCTGCAAAGAGGAACGTTAATATCAGCAGACGGAGTACTTCTTTACAGCGGTGACTATAAAAACGGAAGCAAGGACGGAGAGGGAACCCTTTTTAATGCTGACGGAAGCATAAAGTATAAGGGAGAGTTCAGACGCAGCCTTTACAGCGGAAGCGGTATGCTGAAATATGAGAACGGCAACGTATATACAGGAGAATTTCTTTCAGGTATGCCGTCAGGCAGGGGAGAGCTGAAAAACTCATCAGGAGAAACAATATATACAGGCGGCTGGAAAAAAGGACTTTATAACGGTGACGGAAGACTCTACAACGATGACGGAAGCTACAGCGACGGTAAATTTACAAACGGTCAGGCAAGGGGAAAAGTAACCGTATATGATGAAAACGGTATGATTAATTACAGCGGAACGGTTCTGAACAATAAGCCTGACGGCAGCGGAATATGCTATCAGAACGGAGTTAAGGTATATGACGGACAGCTTTCGGAGGGTGTGAGGTCAGGAACAGGCAGACTTTACCAAAACGGCGAATGTGTATATATGGGTACGTTTGAAAACGACAGCTTTTCAGGCTTCGGAATAAGCTATGAAAACGGAAGGGAAATCTATTTTGGAATGTGGAGCAACGGAAAATACAGCGGAGCAGGTCTGCTCAAGCTTGAAAACGGTATTTCTATGGCAGGTTCTTTTTCCGAGGGTTCTCCGGAGGGGCGTATAAACATTATACAGAACGGTATTTTAATAAAGGAATGTATCTATAAAAACGGTGAATGTGAATATATGAGGGAGTACTCAAAGGACGGTATGAGCGTAATATATGACGGAAACGTAAAGGGAGGTTTAAGGTCAGGTATGGGCTGTACCTTTACTGAATACGGTGAAAAGCTGTTTGAGGGTATTTTCAAAAACGGAGAGCCGCTTAAAAGTATGAAAGTTTCTCTCAGGCAAATGCCTGAGCTTGAATATGTTTCAAAGCTTAAAGATACAGAATACGAAAAATTCCGTCAGTCAAGAGAATTTGTTGTTGAGCAGCCTATGCTTTCGGGGGTATATTCGGGACAGTTAAAGGACGGTATTCCTTACGGAAAGGGAACTATACTTTATTCGGATCACAGATACACAGGGTCTTTTGTAAATGGTATTGCGTCAGGCAGCGGTATTATATACTGCGGCGACGGTACTGTTATAAACGGCGTATTTTCGGATAAGCCTGTTGTAGGTACTGAAGCTGTAAAATTTTTAAATATTACTTATAATGTGGTGAAATAATATGGGAAACGGATTAAGCTTTAATATTTTTGAATCAATGTGGCAGTATGTTGTAAAAAGACTTCCTGATTTGGCTTTTGCCCTGCTGATATTTATAGCAGGGTGGGTATTGGCAAAATACCTCACAAAGCTTATTATGAGGTTTATAGAAAGAAGCAGGATAGATACCGCCGCAGAATATTTCTTTCGTTCTTTTATACTTGTTGTTTTCAGGATGCTTGTAATCCTTATAACGCTCAGCCAGCTTGGTGTAGACGTAACAACTATTATTACAGCGGTCGGAGCCGCAACTATAACTGTCGGACTTGCACTTCAGGATACGCTCGGCAATATAGCAAGCGGTATACTGCTTATTTTTACTCACCCGTTCAAGGAGGGTGACTATCTGAAAATAGGCGATGATGAGGGAACAGTAACAAAGATTGCGTTGTTTTCAACTCATATAAATACCTTGGACAATAAAAATATAATTATTCCGAACAGAAATATAACATCAAAAAGCGTTATTAACTTTTCCTCAAATGAGGACAGACGTGTTGATTTGGCGTACAGGCTTTCATACGACAATGATTTGCCGAAGGCTAAGTCTATAGCAAGGAATATAATAAGAAGAGAGCCGCTCACGATAAGAGAAAACGATATGATTATAGGAATATTCAGTCAATCAGACATATACGTTACTCTTGATGTCAAATTCTGGTGCAAAAATCAGGATTACTGGGATTTGTACTATAAAATACAGGAGCAAATAAATATAGCCTTTGAAGAAAACGGAATAAAAGCACCGTATTATACTGTTGTAAACAAGGACGGAACTATATCAGAGAAAGAAGGTACATATATTGGTGAAGAAAATTTTTAAACATTTTCAAGGTATAAACGGACTGATTTTTGCTCTTTACGTCACGGTTATATTTACGTTAAGGGTGCTGACCGTGGATAACTGTAATATATGGATGATTTTGCTGAGTATTGCTGCAATATTTTTTGTATCTATTTTGATATGTCCGAAGCTTTTTGATTGGATAAGAGCTTTGAAAATACCTGTCAATACACATGATTATACTAAAAAAGAGCGAAGAATCTGGCTTTTGATATTTTTTGCTGTAAATTTCTTAGTTTTTTTCCTTAGATATGTTTCAGTGTACCCCGGAGGCTTTGTAGCTGACAATATAAATCAGTACACCCAGATGATTGAAAACAATTACAACGACTGGCACCCGGCACTGCATACATTTATAATATTTACTCTTCCTTATAAGCTTACGGGAAATATCGGAAGCATTGTATTTATGCAGGTTTTATATCTTTCGCTTTCCTGTGCTTATATGGAGTATGTACTTATGCTTTATGCAGGCAAAAAGTATGCCGCAGCAACTATGCTTTTTATTGTTTTGAATCCTGCGGTTATCCCTACAAAGGATATAGCGTTTTCTATTGCGTCTATGGTCTTGATTACGTATACACTCCATATATTTTTTACAAAGGGACAATGGATGAACAAAAAGCTTAATGTTGTTTTATTTTCTCTTTTTGCAGTGCTTGCCGTTATATTCAGACACAATGCAATATTGCTTATACTTCCGCTTTTTATAGCAGTAATGTTTTACATAGATAAAAAGCAAAGAATATGGATTACTGCCTTGTTTATTCTTCTTTTTCTCATTATAAAAATACCTCTTTATAATGTTATGCAGGTTAAAGATGCTGAAAAAAGATGTGTTGAAATGGCAGGAATGCCTATGACGATAATAGCAAATGTTGTAAAGGAAAAGCCCGAGGTTCTTGATGATGAACTTAAAACATTTGCGTATTCAATAGCACCGCAGGATGCATGGGACGAATATCAGTGCGGCAATTTCAACAGCATAAAATGGAGCAAAAACGGAAAAAATTTTAATCTGAATGTTCTTGATGATGTAGGCATATTCAATGTTTGCAGACTTGCCGTCAAGTGTATTGTCATAGAGCCTACATCATCACTAAAAGCTGCTGCCGTCCTTTTTAACAGGGTAGTTGCCGTAGACGGTGATGTGGACTGGCATCAATATACAGAAACGGCTGACAATAGTGTAGGAATTGAACAAACAAGTGGTACACTTGATGATTTGTTTATATCGTATGCGGACATAATTATGGGTACAGTTTTTAAGTATTTATTCTATTTTACAGGTATTATAAATCTTGTTATACTTGCAGCAGTAATGGCGAAAATGAAATTTTCAAAGCACTGGAAAAAAATACTTCTTTGCATACCGCTGCTCATACATAACTGGGGTACGATGCTGCTTCTTTCAGGCATAGATTTCAGATTTTTTATAGTAAGCTTTTTTATTTTCGCTTCAATTATGTTAATAATTTTGGGAGATAATAATAAAGGCAATTCTGAAGAGGAATCCGAAAAAACGCTCTTATTGAAAAAGTATAGTTATTTAACTTTAAAAAAGGAATAGATAGCATCATTCAAGGAACTAAAAGAAGAAAGATTAAATTTCAAGTATTTTTTCAAACAAGCCCACAAT
>ONDU01000033.1 GCA_900316615.1 uncultured Eubacteriales bacterium
ATTTTCAAGGTAAGCAAGCCTGAGATAGATGAAGAAAAGCTGTGGAGCGAAGTCGGTGAGGTGCTTGACGAGGCAATCGGAAAGCTTGTGGATATGCGTCAGTCTGAGGGAATAAAGCTTTATGAAGATATAAGCGAAAGATGTGAAACCATTCTCGGACTTGTCGAAGAAGTGGAAAAAAGGTCGCCGCAGACTGTAGAGGAATACCGAAATAAGCTTACAGAAAGAATAAAGGAGGTTCTTTGCAGTACGGCAGTTGATGAGCAGAGAATTTTAACGGAAGCAGCAATTTTTGCTGATAAGATAGCTGTATCGGAAGAAACGGTAAGGCTCAGAAGTCATTTTGAACAGTTTGAAAAAATAATGAGTGGTGAGGGTTCGGTAGGAAGAAAGACAGACTTTATACTTCAGGAAATGAACAGGGAAGCCAATACGATAGGCTCAAAGGTTCAGGACGCACAGCTTGCACATATAGTAGTTGACATAAAGGCTGAGCTTGAAAAAATAAGAGAACAGGTTCAGAATGTGGAATAAGCTTTCTGGCTTAAATATTTTCATGTTGGAGTGTGGATATGCAGTTAATAAACATAGGTTTTGGCAATCTGGTATCTGCGGATAAAATAGTGGCAATAGTTGCACCTGATTCCGCACCGATAAAAAGAATAATTCAGGACGCAAAGGAGCAGGGCTTGCTTATAGACGCAACCTACGGAAGGAAAACACGTTCCGTAATAATTACGCAGAGCGAGCATGTAGTGCTTTCGGCGATAAATCCCGAAAGCATAGGAAACAGAGTGTCTGCGGAGGAGAGTGGCAGTAATGAGTAAGGGAATTGTAATACTTATATCAGGGCCGTCAGGAGTAGGAAAAGGAACGGTGGTAAAGGAAATACTAAAGGATAAAGAGAAGTACGCACTGTCAATATCAGCTACCACAAGAAAAAAACGTGAAGGCGAGGTTGACGGAGTAAGCTACTTTTTTATAAGTGAGAGCGAGTTCAGAAGCAGAATAGAGCAGGGGCTTATGCTTGAGTATGCCGAGTACTGCGGGAATTTTTACGGAACACCAAAGGCTTATGTCGATGAAATGATAGACAAGGGAAAAAACGTAATTCTTGAAATAGAAGTACAGGGAGCGGAAAATGTAAAGAGTATTATGCCCGAAGCAGTGAGTATTTTTGTAATGCCGCCCAGTCTGAATGCTCTTGAAAGCAGGCTCAGGTCAAGAGGAACAGAGGACGAGGAAACTATAAGAAAAAGACTTGCTACTGCCGCAGTTGAAATGAAAAAGGCAGTATGCTATGATTATATAGTTGTAAACGACAGGCTTGAGGACTGTATAGACGATGTAAAATCGGTTATAAGTGCCGAGAGTCACAAGAATATAAATATGGTAAATTTTGTTAAGGAAGTGCTTGAAAAATGATGAGAAGACCGTCTGTAGATGATATGCTGGCTAACAGGACTACAAGATATTCTTTGGTAATAGCTGTTGCAAAAAGAGCGAGAGAAATTTCCGCTGATGTGAAGAAAAAAGAACAGATTTTAGACGAAAAACCCGTGCTTTTGGCAATAGAGGAATTCAAAAAGCACAAGTTCAATATACTGGAGCCTGATATTAACGAGTAAGCATATGACAGGTGAATTTACAGAGGACGGGTGTAACACGGAAGCTTCGGAAGAAAAAGAAGTTTTTTTGATTGCAGGGGCAGCCTTGGAAAAGACAGTATATCACTTTGACAGGATATTTGAATACAGAGTGCCTGATAATCTGCGTGAAAGCTGTTTTTCAGGCTGTCGTGTGTTAGTTCCGTTCGGCAGGGGAAACGTTAAGCGTCAGGCTTTGATTATGTATACAAAAGAGTTAGCAGGGGACAAGGAACTGTATAAGGAAATTCTTGAGTTACTCGACAAAAAGCCTGTTCTTACGAAGGAGCTTACGGATCTTGTCGAATTTATGAAAAGCAGATACTACTGCACAATGTATGATTGTGTCAAAGCTATGCTCCCGGCAGGAATAAATTACAGAATAAATACCCTTTACAGCATAAGCAATGAATATAAAAACGGTACGGAGCTTTTGAGCAGTGAGGAGGAGAAAGTATATCATTATCTTTCGGCAAGAAAAAAAGCTGTAAGAAGTACGGATATACTTTTGGCTCTTGAAATTTCGCATGAAAGTCCTGTTCTGCATGATATGTATATGAAGGGAATACTTAACAGACAGGACGAGGCTTCCAGAAAAACAGGTGACAAGCTTCAGAAAATGATAAGAATAAAAGAGAACGCTCCCGATAATGCTAAGCTTACGGTAAAACAGGCTGAGGTTTACGAAATTCTCAATACAGTGTTTTCCGTATCCGTAAAGGAGCTTTGTTATTTTTCAGGCTGTACGCAGTCGGTTGCGGACGCACTTGTCAAAAAGGGTGTCGCAGAGTACTTTGAGGAGGAGCTTTTCAGAACTCCGATAAGGTACAGTACAAGCCGAAAGAATGACAGCATTGTTCTGACGCAGGAACAGCAGGCGGCATATGATGACCTCAAAGTCCGCTATAATTCGGGAAAAGCACAGGTATCACTTCTGTACGGCGTTACAGGCTCGGGAAAAACCTCTGTATTTATGAAGCTGATAGATACGGCAGTGAGCGACGGCAAGGGAGTTATAGTAATGACCCCTGAAATAGCACTTACACCGCAGCTTATAAACCTGTTTACCGAAAGATACGGAAACAGCGTAGCCGTTTTTCACAGCGGACTTTCGCTAGGTGAAAGACTGGACGAATGGAAGCGTGTGCGAAGCGGATATGCAAAAATAGCCGTAGGTACAAGGAGTGCCGTGTTTGCTCCGTTTGAAAACATCGGTCTTATAATTATGGACGAGGAGCAGGAATATACCTACAAATCGGAAGCAAACCCGAGATTTCACGCAAGAGATGTTGCAAAGTACAGATGCAGTAAAAATAACTGTCTGCTTCTTCTTGCGTCTGCTACACCATCGGTTGAAAGCTTCTATAATTGCAAAAAAGGAAGATATTCCATAAACATTATGCGAAGCAGATATGGTAAAGCGATACTTCCTAAAGTGATAATCTCCGATATGAACAGGGAAAATCAAAGGGGAAATTACAGCGGTATCGGTGAGGAGCTTCTCAGGGGTCTTGAAAAAAACCTCGAAAACGGTCGGCAATCCATAATACTTCTTAACAGGAGAGGTCACAACACCTTTGTGTCATGTAAAAAATGCAACGAGGTAATAAGCTGTCCGAACTGCTCAATATCGCTTACATACCATTCGGATAACAACAGGCTGATGTGTCATTACTGCGGATATTCAGAGCCTTTACAGCAGGAATGTCCTGTGTGCCACGGAATCGGACTGAGGTTTTCGGGACTTGGTACGCAGAAGGCAGAGCAGATTTTGGCTGATGCACTGCCAGAAGCAAGAATACTTCGCCTTGATGCGGATTCCACTATGGCTAAATTTTCCCACGAAAAAAAGCTCAGTGATTTTGCTGAAGGGAAGTATGATATAATGATAGGAACGCAAATGGTCGCAAAGGGGCTTGATTTTCCTAACGTTACTCTTGTAGGCGTAATGTCCGCAGACCAGATACTTTACTCAGATGACTACAGAAGCTATGAAAGAGCTTTTTCCCTGCTCACTCAGGTTGTAGGACGTTCAGGAAGGGGAAGTATGGAGGGCAAGGCTGTAATACAGACCTTTACCCCTGAAAATCCTACTATACTTCTTGCTTCAAAGCAGGATTACGAAAGTTTCTATGAAAACGAGATAGTCATGCGTAAGGCTATGCTCTATCCGCCGTTTTCCGATATATGTATGGTAGGCTTTGTAGGAGCGGACGAGGAAAAAACTAGAAACTCAGCAGCTAAATTTACGGAGATGCTGATAAAAAAGGCTAAAACCGAATACCCCGATATACCTTTAAGAATACTTGGTTATTCGTCTGCTTCTGTAAGCAGAATAAACAACAAATACAGATATAAGTGTATAATGAAATTCCGCAACAGTGCGTCTTTCAGGGAAATGATGTCAAAGCTCCTTACCGATTACGGCAGGGACAAAAGCCTGAATGATGTTGCAGCTTATATTGATATAAATCCCGATACGATTTTGTAGGAAATATTTTCGGAAATTTTGCGGGTTGAAAGGAAGTAAAATATGGCTATAAGAAACATAGTTAAGGAAGGTGACAGCGTTCTGACAAAAAAATGTCATTACGTTACGAAATTTGACGCAAGATTATCGCAGCTTATAGACGATATGAAAGAAACTCTCGCACAGGCAAACGGAATAGGTCTTGCAGCACCTCAGGTAGGAGTTTTACGCAGGGTTGTAATCATAAATATACCCGAACAGGAAATTGAACTGGAACTGGTAAATCCCGAAATAATTGAGCAAAGCGGTACTCAGGAGGAAGTAGAGGGCTGTTTGTCATGCCCCAACCAGTGGGGAGTTACTCAAAGACCTATGTTCGTTACCGTAAAAGCTTTCGACAGAAACGGTAATGAATTTACCGTAAATGGCGAAGCTCTTCTTGCGAGATGTCTTTGTCATGAGCTTGACCATCTGGACGGCATACTTTTCAAAGAGAAAACTATAAGAATGCTGAAACCCTCAGAGATGGAATAATTTATATTTAAATCAAAGTTTGACAAAAATCATAAATTTTAGGTCAAGCCTTTTTAAAGGCTTGCGGTTTCCAAAGGCGGAGCCTTTGGTCAGGATTTTTAAGGGTGAAACCCTTAAACTCTATATAAATTTGCTTTCGTCAGCATCGGGGCGATTGCAGACCCCCGCAGACTTGTCTGCGGGCAAATTAAAGGGAAATCCTTTAATTTATCAAAAGCAAAGCTTTTGATGTCTGCAATCGCCTTGTTTGAGCGAAGCCGAAAATTTTGTTAAGGAGGTAAATGTAATGAATATAGTTTATATGGGAACTCCGGATTTTGCAGTAAAGCCGCTGGAGAAAATCATAAACGAGAGACATAATGTTTTGGGAGTCTTTACACAGCCTGATAAACCAAAGGGAAGAGGATATTCTGTGACACCGCCGCCTGTAAAGGAATGTGCGTTGAAACATGGAATACCTGTATATCAGCCTGTATCAATGAAAAACGGAGAGGCATTTGAAATTTTATCTGAGCTTAAACCTGACGTTATAGTTGTTGTGGCCTACGGAAAAATTCTGCCGAAAAATATACTCGAGCTTCCGAAATACGGCTGTATAAATGTACACGCATCACTTCTTCCAAAGTACAGAGGAGCAGGTCCTATACAGTGGTGCGTTTTAAACGGAGAGCAAAAAACAGGTGTAACTACCATGAATATGGCAGAGGGACTTGATACAGGAGATATGCTATTTAAGTCAGAAACTCAAATAGGCGAAAATGAAACGGCAAGTGAGCTTCACGACCGTTTGTCCGTTATGGGAGCAGAGCTTATAGTAAAAACCCTTACCGCCGTTGAAAACAATACATTAGTTCCTCAAAAACAAAATGACGAAGAGTCAAGCTATGCACCTATGCTTACTAAAGAGCTGTGCAATATTGACTGGAGCAAATCAGCACAGGAGGTTCACAACAAGGTAAGAGGACTTAACTCGTGGCCTGTTGCGGTTACTTTTGCAAACGGAAAAAGGCTTAAGGTGTTCTCTACAAGAATAGTTGAAGCAAAAGGTGAAGCAGGTACGGTAATAAAGGAAAAGCCGCTTACTGTTGCATGTGGTGACAAGTCTGTAGAAATACTTGAGGTTCAGCCTGAGGGCAAAAAACGTATGTCTGCCGATGACTATGTAAGAGGTTACAGAATAGCAAAGGGTACAGTTTTCGGGTAACTTGGGCAGATATAAAATTTTGAATAAACAGCTTTGTCGGGGTGGGTGGCGATTGCAGCCCACGGAAGCTTAAGCTTCCGTGAAATTTCAAGGGATACCTTGAAATTTGGCAAAAGCGTGCCGCTTTTGCCGGCTGCAATCGCAGTCCCTGCGAAGCCGCAGGAAAAAAGGGTAAACTATCGGAGAAATGTAATTATGGCAAATTCGAGAAAAACGGCACTTAAAATCCTGCTCAGAATTGAGCAGGAGGGAGCATATTCAAACATAGCACTCAATAACGGAATAAAGCAGGACGGCTTAAAGGGAATAGAAGCTTCCTTTTGTTCCGCACTGGTATACGGTGTTCTGGAGAGAAAAATACTGCTTGATTTTATAATAAGGCAATATACCAATATAAGACTGAAAAAAATAGAGACTGAGGTTCTTGAAATTCTGAGAATGGCTGTTTTGCAGCTGTTGTTTATGGATAAAATTCCCGAAAGTGCCGCAGTAAACGAAAGTGTCAAGCTTGCAAAAAGTATAAAGCTGAATAAAGCATCAGGATTTATAAACGGAGTATTGAGAAGTATGCTTAGAGAGGAGTGCAGATATAAACTGCCTGACAAGGATAAGGAAAAAATAAGGTATTATTCTGTGGTTTATTCCGTACCCGAAGAACTGGTAAAGCTGTGGATAAGCTCATACGGTGAAGAAAATGCAGTCTGCATAATGGAAAGCACTATGGGCAGAGCAAAGCTTACAGTCAGAGTAAATACTCTCAAAACAGATAAAGCAGAACTGAAAGCTTCTCTTGAAAAAAGCGGCGTATTGTGCAGTGAAAGCAATATTTCTGAAAATGCTCTTTTGCTTGCCGACACAGGCTCTGTAGAAGCTAAAGAGGAATACAGAAAAGGGCTTTTTCATGTGCAGGACATAGCTTCTCAGATATGCTGTGAGGTTCTTGCACCCGAAAGCGGAATGATGGTATATGATTTCTGTTCCGCACCGGGAGGAAAAGCTTTCACGATGGCACAGCTGATGAATGGTGAGGGAAGCATAAAGGCTTTTGATATGTACGAGCATAAAGTAAGGCTTATAAATAACGGAGCTTACAGACTCGGTATAAAAAATATCTCTGCCGAAGTCAGGAACGCACTTGAAAAAGATGATATGCCCTTGGCGGACAGGGTATTGTGCGATGTTCCATGCTCAGGGCTTGGGATAATCAGACGCAAACCCGAAATAAAATATAAGGAAAATCCCGGATTTAAGGAACTGCCGCAGCTTCAATACGAGATTTTGTGTAACTGCTCAAGGTATGTAAGAAAGGGCGGAAGGCTTGTATACTCTACCTGCACGCTTAACCCCGGGGAAAACGAAATGAATGTAAAAAGGTTTTTATCTGAACATTTAGAGTTTCAACCCTTGAACATTACTTTGAATAGTGGTATAATTAAGAAGATAGATAATATGGGGAATGCTGTTACTTTGTTGCCGGGCGAAAATAATGACGGATTTTTCATAAGCCTGTTTGAAAGAACATGTTGAACAGCTTTTATTTTTTCAGACAGTGAGGTCATACAGATGGAGCTTAAGGATATAAAATCTCTCTCCTGTGAGGAGCTTTGCGAAGAAATGAAAGCTATGGAGCTGCCTGCATACAGGGGAGGTCAGATATTTTTGTGGCTTCACCGTAAAAACATATCATCGTTTGATGAAATGCTGAATATTCCTCTGAATATCAGAAAAACTTTATCAGAGAAATATTATATTGCAGGTGCAGCTATTGAAAAAAAACAGATTTCTTGTTATGATGGTACGGTAAAATATCTTTACCGACTGAATGACGGGGAATTTATAGAAGCGGTTCTTATGAGCTATCATCACGGATATACTATATGTATTTCTACGCAGGTTGGGTGCAGAATGGGATGTACGTTCTGTGCAACAGGCAGAAGCGGATTTTCGAGGAATTTAAAGCCATCTGAAATGATTTCGCAGATACAGCAGGCTGAAAAGGACAACGGAGTAAAAATTTCCAATATAGTGCTTATGGGAATGGGAGAGCCGCTCGATAATTTTGAAAACGTGATAAGATTTCTTTCTTTGGTCAGCAATGAAAAGGGAATGAATATAGGAATGAGGCATATAACGTTGTCAACGTGCGGAATAGTGCCTAAGATATACGAACTGGCTAAACTAAAGCTTCAGATAACGCTTTCGGTGTCGCTGCATGCACCTAATGACGAAATAAGAAGCAGGACAATGCCTGTAAACAGAAAATACGGAGTAAAACAGCTTATTGGTAGCTGCAGGTATTATGAAAAAACTACGGGAAGAAGAATAACATTTGAATACGCTATGATAGAGGGCGTAAATGATAGTGATGAGTGTGCATACGAGCTTGCACAGCTTATAAAGGGTATGATATGTCACGTAAACCTTATACCGGTAAACAGTGTGAACGGGTCGGAGTACAGAAAAAGTAAAAAGAAAAGACTGGAAGAATTCAGCAAAATCCTTGAGAGTTATTCAATAGCAGCAACGGTAAGGAGAACTCTCGGTTCAGATATAGATGCCTCATGCGGACAGCTGAGGAGAAAACATATATCCTGAAGCAGGAAAAATTTTTATAGAAAAGGAGGACATCGGAATGGAGCTTTACACCAGAACAGACATTGGTTTGGTACGTTCAAGCAATCAGGATTCCGTTGACGGAGGCTTTCTGCATGACGGAAAAGTAATGTGGGCAGTGCTTTGTGACGGAATGGGCGGAGCTAACGGCGGAAGCGTTGCGAGCAGCACGGCAGTAAAGGTTGCAAGAGAAAATATGAGCTTTTTTGATATTCACGCAAGTGAAGCTCAGTCCGAGAACTTCCTGTGTGAAGTAGTAGCTAAGGCAAACAGTGCGGTTTATAACAGGCAGAAACGAGATATATCTCTGCACGGAATGGGAACTACAATGGAGCTTGTGGTTGTATGCAGAAGGTGGGCAATGGTGGCACACGTTGGAGACAGCAGAGTTTATTGTATACACAGGAATAAAATAAGACAGATTACGGAAGATCATTCTGTAGTACAGGAAATGGTGAACCGTGGAGAGCTTACGCCACAGCAGGCAAGGGTACATCCCAACAGGAACTACATAACCAGAGCGATTGGTGTGAGTCCCGGTGTTCGGACAGATTATATCGAGCTTCCGTTTGAGAACAATGATATTCTTATTGTCTGCTCGGACGGACTGTCAAATTATATATCCGGTGAAAGCATACTCAGTTACTCAAAGCTTTATGAAGGTGACGAGCTTACAAATGCTTTGGTTGAGAAAGCTAAAAATCACGGCGGTGCGGACAATATATCTGTTGCCGTTTTATATGCAAATAATATTCGGGAGTGATATTTATGGATAAGTATGTGGGCAAAAAACTTGACGGAAGATATGAAATACAAGAGCTTATAGGCATAGGCGGAATGGCAACGGTATATAAGGCAAGAGATATAAAGAACAACAGAACCGTAGCCATAAAGATACTTAAGGACGAATTTTCAAAAAACGGAGAGTTTATAAGACGTTTTAAAAATGAATCTAAAGCTATAGCGGTACTGTCGCACCCGAATATAGTCAAGGTTTATGATGTAAGCTTCGGAGATGTTATACAGTATATTGTAATGGAGTACATCGACGGAATAACCCTTAAAGAATATCTTGACCAGCAGGAAAACAAGATTGACTGGAAAATGGCAGTATACTTTACAAGTCAGATACTCAAGGCAATGCAGCACGCTCACGAAAAGGGAATAATTCACAGAGACGTAAAGCCGCAGAATATGATGCTCCTTCAGGACGGTACAATAAAGGTAACGGATTTTGGAATAGCAAGATTTTCCAATACCGAAACACGTACAATGACGGATAAGGCAATAGGCTCAGTTCATTATATAGCTCCCGAGCAGGCGAAGGGTGACAGAACAGACGGAAAAAGTGATGTGTATTCAATTGGTGTAATGCTTTATGAGATGCTTACAGGAAGACTTCCGTTTGAAGCTGACAGTGCGGTTTCCGTAGCGATTATGCAGCTGCAGTCCAATCCTCAGCCGCCCAGAGAGATAAACCCTGATATTCCTGAGGGTCTTGAGGAAATAACGCTCAAGGCAATGAGAAAAGAGCCGTCACAGCGTTACAAGTCAGCGGAGGATATGCTCAGGGACTTGCAGGAGGTAAACAAAAAGCCTAATACGGTTTTTGGCTATGAATATCCCGCAGACAACGAGGAGCTTCCGCCTGATGACGAGGAGGCTATGTACGCAAAGTACGCAGAGGCTGCCGAAAAAGGACGTTCACCCGTATTCAATGCACTTGTAGGAATTTTTACGGCATTTATACTTTGTGCAATACTGTTCGGTTCTCTCGCACTTTTACATTCATGTGAATCAAGCAATACAGCATCTGTAGATATTCCAAATTTTGTAGGCAAGAAGTATTCAGATGTCACGGCGGACAAGTCCAATAACTTTAGCTGGGATGTTGTAAATGTATATGACGCAAGTAAGCCGGAGGGCGAGATACTGGGACAAGAGCCGGAAGCAGGTTCAAAGAAGGTAAAGGAGGGTGCTGTAATTACTCTTACGGTAAACAGCTCCGATACTCTTATAGGAGTTCCCTATGTTGCAGGAGATCCCGAAGAAACTGCTGTGGCAAAGATAAAAGCAAAGGGCTTGTCTGCGGATGTTATATATATCGAGGATGAGAATACTGCCGAGGATATAGTAAGAGACACTACACCGAAGGCAGGAAGTGAGATTGCCGTTACTGAAAGTGTAAAGGTATTTGTCAAGAAAACAGTTGTAAAGACAACGGTTACAGTTCCCGACCTTTCAAATATGACAAGGGATCAGGCATCTGAAGCAGTTGCGGGAGCAGGTCTTACGTTTGACTATGAGTACAACAACGAGATTGACCTGCAGGCAGAATCTGTACTTGGTCAGAGTCCGATGAAGGGCAGTGTTGTTCAGAAATCAAGTACAGTAAAGGTTTATGTTGCAAAGGGAATAGAGAAGTATAAGATACTCGACATAACAGCACTTCTTCCGACTAATGCAACAACGGAATGTGACGTAAGAGTTACTGTTGACGGAGTTCTTGACACATCTGCAAGCAGAAGAATGGTTCCGGCTTCTGAGGGTACGATTAACTTCTCTGTAAGAGGAAAGGCTACCTCCGTAGTTTATATAGAGATAGACGGCCAGATATGGAGAAGATATGAAATAGACTTTGTAAATTCCAATGTACAGTTTACGGCGGGAAGCTATATACCTGCAAATCCTCCCACTGAGCCTGCTACGGAGCAAATTCCGATATATGAAGAACCTACAGAACATGAGTACGTTCCACCTGTTGAAGAGACTACAAGCTCATATTCTGACTATAACAATGGTGATGACAATACGGAGACAGATGACGAAGAATAAGTGTGATTCTGAGTTATACTGACGATTTAATGCACTTCTTTGATTAACATTCAGGGAAGTGCATTTTTATGGTGATAAGGGTATTGACATTAAAAATCTCTCCAAAAGCTCTGCCACAGAATCCCGAAAGAATTTAAGAGGCTTGACCTGAGCTTTAAAATATAAAATCGGTGTAAAATTTAACAAGTATTTGCGGACAGCCAACAAAATTTTTAAAAATCTTGACTATAACAGTAAAGTAGTATAAAATTATAGGGGATATTTTAAACATTGAGTTAAAATCATAAATATTTTTAAAGAGGGAATTTTATAATGGAAAAGTTAAAAAAGCGTAGTACTGCTATGCTTAAAAAGCTTGGGAAAAGCTTTCGGAAAAATTTTCCTGTTGTTATATTGGGAATATTGCTTTGTTTTTTGGTCAGATTTATGTTTGGCAGAGCAAACGTGGTAACAGCACTTGTATCAATTATAGGAATAAGGGAGCTTTACGGAACTACAATCAAGCTTACTAACTATATGCGATATGGAATAACGCTGCTAGCAGTTGTATTGCTTGGTACGTTCGGAGGTATAAATGTATTTGCCGCAGTTATCATAAATTTTATAGTAATAGGATTTACGGCATTTGCACTTTACGATAATCTTCAGCCTGCCGGAGCTTATTTTACAATTTCGCTTCAGGTATTGCTTATGGAATATTCCGGAGGAATAGCTGTAGTACATATTCCGAGAAGACTTTTGTGCGTATTGTTTTGTATGACAGTATCAGGTGCGGTGCTGCTTGTCGTCAACAATTTTTTCAGAAAGCACAAGGACGATGAATATGTTATAGCAGGGTGCAAGGCTATAGCGGATAAGCTGGGAAAATTTGTCAACGGTGAGGCTATTTCGGGAGATAAGGATTTATTTTCGGTTACAAGCGAATTTTGCAGGGAAAATTATTCTTCATTTGCAGATCAGTTTTACATACTCGATGAAAGTAAGAAAAGAGATTTTTTGTCGCTGATGACGCTGGAGCAGATAAGTGATCTTGTCTATGATACAGAAACAAAGCTTGTTAATCTTAATGAAAATGACAAAGAATACTTTGAAGAATTAATCAGAATTTTTGCAAGAGCAAAGTCTATAAAGAGGCTTGCGATAGAGCTTAACGGTTTTGTTGACGATTATTCAATATCCAATCCTCAGCTTTCATCGCTTTGGAAGAAATATCTGTTAAGTTTGGTGGATTATGCAAAATACAAGAACAAGCCAGTGATAAAAAAGGGAACCTTCAAGGAAGCTTTCGGATTCAGACTTTCTGTTTTGAAGAAGCGTTTTTCTTACAGCTCGTCATATAATCTCAGGAAAGCTCTTCAGATAGCGTCAATAGTAGCATTGTTTACGGGAATAGCAAAGGTTGTGCCTGTAACGGAGGCAATGGTATTTCCGATAGCTGCATTTTGCGTTTTGTCTGTGTATCCCGAGGTTAAGCTCAGAGCGACAATACCAGGTATTGCAGGTATTATAGCGTTGATAGTTATTTATATGCTAGTGTTGGGAGCTGTTCCGTTTGACTGGAGGCTGCCTGTTTCTTACATAATATCGGTACTTGGAATATCGGTAACCTCAAGTCACTTTATGAAGGCAGGTTTTTCGGTACAGCTAATATCCTCGGTTGTATTTCCGACTGCGGTTATGAGTCCCGAAATTATTGTAAAAATTGGTATGGTTTTATTGGGCAGCTGTCTTAGCTGGCTTTTGGTAAAGTGGATATTCAATACACCAAATCATAAAAAATATAAGCTGCATATAAGCGATCTCGCACAAGTTAACTGGACTTCTATGAGCCTTCTTCAAAATTCAAGGCTGGATAACTCAGCTACGGGTTATCTTTGCGAATTTATGTTTATACAGCATCTTATGCTTGAGCATATAAGCAACAGCTCAAAGGATTTGGTAGACAGTAACAGAATACGCTATTCAAATATGCTTTCTTTCAACTGTGATTTACTTACAGAGATAGCGTATGCAATGACGGTTCTTAAACCCGTGGCACTGCCCAGAGAATGGATTATAGCTATGAAAAAACGTCTGACAAATGTTTTTTAAGTATTGATATAATTTATAGCTTGTTAATAATATTGGTGAAACAATAACAGCTTACGTCAGCACTCGGGAGGCGATTGCAGAGTCAAAAGCTTTGCTTTTGACAATTTAAAGGGTTAACCCTTTAAATGCCACGCAGACAAGTCTGCGTGGGTCTGCAATCGCCGCATTTAGAACGTAAGCTGTGACTTAATAAAGATAAACAAAGAAAATTGATAGGAGTGTGCCTTTTGATGATTAGTGGTGCTGAGATAATGGTAAAATGTCTGGAGCAAGAGGGCGTAGAGATAATATTCGGATATCCGGGAGCGGCTATATGTCCTTTCTACGATGCTCTTCTTGATTCGGATATAAAGCATATACTTGTAAGGCAGGAGCAGAATTCTGTTCATGCAGCCAGCGGATATGCACGTTCAGTCAGCAAGCCGGGGGTATGTGTAGCTACTTCAGGACCCGGAGCTACGAATATGATTACGGGAATAGCTACGGCATATATGGATTCCATACCTATAGTAGCGATAACAGGACAGGTAAGAAGCGATCTTATAGGGAGAGATGTTTTTCAGGAGGCTGATATTACCGGAGCGTGCGAGCCTTTTGTAAAGCACAGTTATCTTGTAAGGGATACTGAGGATTTGCCCAGAATATTCAAGGAAGCATTTTATATTGCCAAAACGGGCAGACCCGGACCGGTACTTATAGATGTTCCGATAGATATTCAGTCAAATAAGATAAAGAAGTTTTCATACCCGAAGAAAGCCGAGATAGCAGGATATAAGCCTACAGTTGAGGGACATACAAGACAGATAGAAAAAGCAGCGGAGCTTATAAGAAGTGCTTCAAGACCTGTAATATGTGCAGGAGGCGGAGTGCTTACATCGGGAGCAAAGCTTAAGCTTGTAGAGTTTGCTATGAAAACAGGCATACCCGTAGTTTCAACGATGATGGGAATAGGTGTTATGCCGACCGAAAACAAGCTTTATCTGGGAATGTTGGGTTCTCACGGAAAGAGAGTTGCAAACAGAGCTATTCACGAGGCAGACGTAATAATGATATGCGGAGCGAGGGTTGGTGACAGAGCAGTAGCATCGCCGGATCAGCTTTCGGTTCGTTCCAGCATAATACATATAGATATAGACCCTGCGGAAATAGGAAAGAATGTAGAAGCGTCAGTTCCTATAGTTGGTGATATGAAATCGGTAATAAGGAGGATACAACAGAGCGTTGGAAACAGGAGCTTTTCAGAATACCTCCTCGCTTTGACGGCTGCGTTGAACCCAGAAGCTTTGTTGCAAGACTTTCTGAAATGCTTCCGAATAAGTCAATACTTGTTGCAGATGTAGGACAGAATCAGATTTGGTGTGCGAACAATTTCCGCATAAAAGAGGGAAGATTCCTTACGACAGGCGGTATGGGTACAATGGGATATTCCGTACCCGCGGCAATAGGTGCAAAATTCGCAAGACCTGACAGACAGGTTGTAGTAGTCTGCGGTGACGGTTCGTTCCAGATGGGAATGAACGAACTGGGAACGATAGCTCAGAATCATCTTAATGTAAAGATAATAATTATGCGTAACGACAGGCTTGGTATGGTAAGAGAGCTTCAGAAGAATTTATATGACGAGCGTTATTCGGGAGTATTTCTTGACAGTGAAGCTCCCAGCTTTACCAAAATTGCTGAAGCTTACAACATTGATTCGGCATATGCGTCTTCAAATGAAGAGGCTGAGAAATATGCCCAAGAGATGATAAAATCGGATAAACCATTTTTGCTGGTGTGCAGAGTTAGTCCTGATACGCCGTCTATTTAAGATAAACAGGAGGACTTTTTTATGAAGCATACTATATATATACTGGTAGAGAATTATGCGGGAGTACTGAGCAAGGTTACAGGTCTTTTTTCAAGAAGAGGATTTAATATAGAGAGCCTTGCGGTAGGAATAACAACGGATATAAACGTTTCAAGAATTACAATTATTGCCGATGGTGATGAATATGTTGCCGAGCAGATAAAAAAACAGCTTAACAAGCTTATACCTGTAATTGAGGTTAAAATTCTTAAAGATTATGTCAGCCGTGAGCTTGCACTTGTAAAGGTAAACTGCAACACGAACAACAGAGTGGAGATTATGGGAATTGCTGAGCTTATGAATGCTAAAATAATAGATGTAAGTGTCAATACGGTAACATTACAGATTACCGACACATCAGACAATATAGAAACTCTCATAAACTTACTGAGAACCTACGGAATTAAAGAAATAGCAAGAACAGGTACTGTTGCTATAGAACGTACCAAAGGAAAGTAAAACAAATTTTATTCATAAACTTTGTAAATTATTGACATCAAAGCTTTAAAGGTGTATTATATTAAATAGCCGCATTATGGCGTAAGGAGGATTTTTTAAAATGAAAGATTACAGAGAAAATATGAAAGCACATATATATTATCAGAATGACTGTAATTTATCTGTGCTTGACGGAAAGACCATAGCAATTATAGGATACGGCAGTCAGGGTCATGCTCATGCACTCAACCTGAAAGAATCAGGCTGCAACGTAATTATAGGTCTTTATGAGGGAAGTAAATCATGGGCTAAGGCAGAGGCTCAGGGCTTTGAAGTTTTCACAGCTGCTGAGGCTGCAAAGAAAGCTGATATTATTATGATACTCATCAATGATGAGAAGCAGGCAGCTATGTACAAAAAGGATATAGAGCCTAACCTTGAGGCAGGCAATATGCTTATGTTTGCACACGGCTTTGCAATACACTTTGGTCAGATAGTACCTCCCGCTGATGTGGATGTTACTATGATAGCACCTAAAGCTCCCGGTCACACTGTTCGTTCAGAGTATCAGGCAGGTAAGGGAACTCCCTGTCTGGTTGCTGTTTATCAGGATGCTACAGGAAAGGCTCTTGACAAGGCTTTGGCTTATGGTCTTGGAATCGGCGGTGCAAGAGCAGGCTTGCTCGAAACAAACTTCCGTACAGAAACAGAAACAGATCTCTTCGGTGAGCAGGCTGTTCTTTGCGGCGGCGTATGTGCTTTGATGCAGGCTGGTTTTGAAACACTCTGCGAGGCTGGTTATGACCCCAGAAATGCTTACTTCGAGTGTATCCATGAGATGAAGCTTATAGTTGACCTTATCTATCAGTCAGGCTTTGCAGGAATGAGATATTCAATTTCCAATACTGCTGAGTACGGCGACTATATCACAGGACCCAAGATTATCACAGAGGATACAAAGAAGGCTATGAGAAAGATACTTTCCGATATTCAGGACGGTACCTTTGCTAAGGACTTCCTCCTCGATATGTCAGCAGGCGGACAGGCTCACTTCCGTGCAATGAGAAAGCTTCATGCTGAAGCTCCTGCCGAAGTTATCGGTCAGGAAGTAAGAAAGCTCTACAGTTGGTCAGACGAGGATAAGCTCATTAACAACTGATTTTTTCTGAAATTATTTAATTGGTACAACCTCCTGTGCAGAAATGGCACAGGAGGTTGCTTGCTTTCTGAAAAAAGCACTGAAAAATGCCTGCTGTCTTGTTTGGAGCGGCGATTGCAGACCGTTTCGGAAAATTCCGAAACGAAATTCAAGCGAAACGCTTGAATTTGACAAAAGCGGTCGCTTTTGTCGTCTGCAATCGCCGTCCGAACAGGCAGCAGGCATTTTGTGACGGTGTAGTTTTTACATTGAAACTATATCTTTTTCTTCGAGCAGTCTTATACCGTTTTCTGTAAGAATAGTCTCAGCTTTGTCGTTATCCTCAACACGAAGAACAACAGAAGCGAACTTTTTTGAAACGGTGATAAAAGCGTACATATACTCAATATTTATATTGTGTCTGGCGAGAATATGAACGATTTTAGCGAGCGAACCGGGTTCATCGGGGATTGAAACGCCGACAACCTTGGTGATTGATACGAAACAGCCTGAGGATTCGAGAGCCTCCTTAGCTTTTTCGGGGTCTGTAACAATAAGACGGAATATGCCGAAGTCCTGAGTATCGGCAACGCTCATAGCACGGATATCGATACCTGCCTCAGCGATTGAATCCGTGATGGTTACGAGTTTACCCTCTTTGTTTTCCACAAATATGGATAATTGTTTTACAGCCATAAAAAAACCTCCTTTAAAAAGATAAGATAAAATAGTAAAGATTTTAGTCAATCAGCTTACGCTTGTCTATAACTCTTACAGCCTTGCCTTCAGAGCGAGCTATACTTTTAGGAGCAACAAGACGTACTCTGGGGTTAATGCCAAGCATAGTTTTCATAGCACTCTGAAGCTGTTTTTCTCTCTGAGTGATACCGTTAGGAATATCGGAGAAATCCTCTTCTCTCATTTCAACGTGTACATCGAAGGTATCGGTATTATTAACTCTGTCAACGATAATCTGATAGTTGGGAGCATAACCGCAGTTAAGAAGTACAGTTTCAATCTGGCTGGGGAATACGTTTACGCCTCTTATAATCATCATATCATCAGAACGCCCCATAGGCTTTGTCATTTTAACGAATGTTCTTCCGCAGGAGCATTTTTCACGTGAAAGAATACATATATCTCTTGTACGGTAACGCAAGAGAGGGAAAGCTTCCTTGTCGAGAGAAGTAAACACAAGCTCACCCTTAGAGCCGAGAGGGAGAACCTCACCGGTATCAGGATTAATTATTTCGGCGATGAAGTGATCTTCGTTTATGTGCATACCTGACTGTTCCTCACATTCAAAAGCAACACCCGGGCCGCTTATTTCTGTAAGACCGTATATGTCGTATGCTTTTATTCCAAGGGAGTTTTCAATATTTCTACGCATTTCCTCAGTCCAGGGTTCAGCACCGAATATTCCTGCTTTAAGCTTATTATCTTCTGGTTTGATTCCCTTTTCTTTAAGAGTTTCGCCTATGTATGCAGCATATGATGGAGTACAGCAAAGAAGAGTTGCATTCAGATCCATCATAAACTGTATCTGTCTGTCTGTATTTCCGCTTGACATCGGGAGAGTAAGACAGCCAACCCTGTGAGAGCCTCCGTGCAGACCTGCACCGCCTGTAAACAGACCGTATCCGTAGCTTACCTGACATACATCGTGTTTATCGCCGCCTGCGGCAACTATTGCACGGGCACAGCACTCCTCCCACATATCAACATCGTTTTGTGTATAGAAAGCAACTACACGCTTTCCTGTTGTTCCCGAGGTTGAGTGAATACGCACACAGTTTTTAATATCGGTTGCAAGCAGACCGTAAGGATATGCTTCCCTTAAATCATCCTTTTTAACAAAAGGCAGCTTGTGCAAATCTTCAGTTCCTTTTATATCATCAGGCTTTACACCCTTTTCGTCCATCAGTCTGCGATAATACTCCACATTATCGTAAACATAACGTACCTGTTTTACAAGCTTTTCGTTCTGAATTTTTTTGATGTTTTCGGCAGACATAGTTTCCTTTTCGGGTTGAAAATACTTTTTCTGCAATTTTATCACACTTTCTTTATAGGTTTTCTGTATATCTTTAACCTCCGTTATAGTCCCTGCTATGGCGATTGCAGCCGTTCAAAAGCTTTGCTTTTGAACGCATTCAGGCGGTATACCGCCTGAATGCCACGGCAGATAAATCTGCCGTGGGCTGCAATCGCCGCAAAGAAGCTCAGAGTATCAGTTGTTATATCCCAGACTGAAGGCTTTTTTGTTTATTTCGATAAAGTTAGGTTTTACGCACTTTTCTATAGCATTTTCCCATTTCTCATAAGGAATATCGAAATATTTTGCAAGTCTGCCCATCAGAACTATATTACAAGCCTTTGCAGAACCTGCCTCAGAAGCAAGAGAAAGAGCATCTATAGCGTCAACATTTGCCCCCTTTGACTGCATTTCATCAAGAACATTTTCAGGATAGGAAGCATTTCCGATTATAACAGGCATAGGGTCTATCTGCTGAGTATTTACAATGACCGTACCGTCTTTTTTAAGATTTTTAATATATCGTGCAGCTTCGATTTTTTCAAAGCTTACGATAAAATCAGCTTCTCCCTCCTCAATTACTGGAGAAAAAACTCTGTCGCCGAATTTTACATAAGTGACAACAGAACCGCCACGCTGACTCATACCGTGAACTTCACTTACCTTAACATCAAAGCCCTCGTCAACGAGAAGTCTGCCAAGTAATTTGGAAGCAAGCAAAGAACCCTGACCGCCTACACCAACAATCATTATATTTTTAGTTGCCATAAGATTATTCCCCCTCACATTCAAAAGCGTCAAAAGGACAAAGTCCTGCACAGACACCGCAGCCTATGCACAGTGTTTTGTCAACGACAGCGTTTCCGTCCCTGAATGAAATTGCAGGACAGCCGAACTTCATACAACGCTTACAGCCTCTGCATTTATCCTTGTTTACAGAAAGCGGTTTTTTAGGCTTGACATACTTGAGCAGAACACAGGGTCTGCGTGATATGATAACAGAAGGCTCATTCTTTGCGAGTTCTTCCTTTACAGCCTTTTCGCATTCATCAAGATTGTAGGGGTCAACAACTCTTACGGAGTTTATGCCTATGGATTTGCAGAGAGCTTCAAGATTTACCTTGCCTGCGGGGTCGCCCTTTATATTGAAACCTGTAGTAGGATTCTGCTGATGACCTGTCATACCTGTAATTGAATTATCAAGTATGATTACAGTAGAATTTGACTGGTTGTACGCTACGTTTATAAGTCCCGTGACACCCGAATGAATAAATGTGGAATCACCTATAACACATACTGTTTTTCCCTCTGTCTGACCGTCGCCTGCTTTGTTGTAGCCGTGGAGTCCCGAAACGGAAGCACCCATACAGAGCGTCATATCAAGAGCATTCAGCGGCGGCATAGCACCCAGAGTATAGCAGCCGATGTCACCCAGAACTGTAATTTTATTTTTGGCAAGAACATAGTACATTCCACGGTGAGGACAGCCTGCACACATCATAGGAGGTCTTACGGGAATATTTGTATCAAGGCAGATATTTTCCTTTTTGTCAAGTCCGAAAGATTCAGCTATGGTTTTCTGGGAGAATTCTCCGAGAATTGAGAACTTTTCTTTACCGATAACATCAATACCTATTGTCTTGCAGTGAGTTTCAATAACAGGGTCAAGTTCTTCTATAACGTAAATCTTTGAAACATTTTTGGCAAATTTTTTGATAAGCTCCACAGGAAGGGGATTTACAATACCGAGCTTCAATACGGAAACACTGTCGCCGAAAACTTCTTTTACATACTGATAAGATGTAGAGGAAGTTATTATACCGAAATCATAAGTTCCGTTACCCTCTTCAATTCTGTTAAGAGGTGAGGTTTCGGCATATTCAATAAGTTTTTTGGTTCTTTCCTCAACAAAAGGGTGACGTGCTATTGCATTTGCAGGAGCCATTATATATTTCTGAGGATTTTTAACATATTCCTTTGTTGTTTCAGTTCTTTCGCCCTTTTCGACAATACTCTGTGAATGTGCAACTCGTGTACACATCTTTATGAAAATAGGTGTATCGAACTGTTCCGAAATTTCGTAAGCAACCTTTGCAAAGTCGAGAGCCTCCTGTGAATCTGACGGCTCAAGCATGGGAACTTTTGCAGCAACGGCATAATGACGGGAATCCTGTTCATTCTGAGAAGAGTGCATTCCCGGGTCATCAGCAACGCAGATAATCATACCTGCGTTAACACCTGTATATGACATAGTAAAGAGAGGGTCTGCAGCTACATTAAGACCTACATGCTTCATACAACAGGCAGAGCGTTTTCCTCTCAAGGAAGCACCGAAAGCAGTTTCCATAGCAACCTTTTCGTTTGGAGCCCATTCGCAGTAGGTGTCGCTGAATTTTGCAAATTCTTCGGTTATTTCAGTACTCGGTGTGCCGGGATAGCTTGATATAACCGAACATCCTGCCTCGTAAAGACCACGGGCAAGAGCTGCATTTCCTATCATAAGTTCTTTCATTTTTTTACCACCTTATATAAAATTAAAAATGTTTTTACTGGTTTCTGAGGTCTACAATTCTCTTAGCCTTGCCCTGAAAACGTTCAATAGTTTTGGGAGCAACCAGAGTAACCTTTGCTCTGAGTCCGAGAATAGATTTCATTTTAGCTTCTATAAAGCTTTTAAGGTCGCTCAATCTCTGATAATTTTCGAGCAATTCAGCATTATTAAGCTCAACCTTTATTTCGAGATTATCTCTGAAATGTTCTCTTGTTATTACGAGCATATAGTGAGGAGCAATATCCTTTATATTTATAAGTATGTTTTCAATCTGAGTAGGGAATACGTTGACACCCTTTATAATGAGCATATCGTCAGTTCTGCCCATAGTTTTAGCCATTCTTGCGTGAGTTCTTCCGCAGGAGCAGGGCTCATAGCTTATTTTTGTAATATCCTTTGTTCTGTATCTGAGAACAGGCATACCCTTTCTTGTAAGGGTAGTTATTACCAGCTCGCCTACTTCGCCTTCGCCAAGACGTTTTCCTGTTTCGTTGTCTATTATTTCGGGAAGAAAATGATCTTCTGCAAAGTGCATACCGTTTCTTGCTTCGCAGTCACCCGAAACACCGGGACCGCCAAGCTCGGTCATACCGTAGTTGTCGGAAACACGTATATCAAAGTTTGCCTCTATCTGAGAACGCATAGCAGGTGTACAAGGTTCTGAACCGAGTATACCAAGTCTTAAAGAGTAGTCGGAAAGCGGATAGCCTGCTTCCTTTACAGCTTCCGAAAGATACAGTGCATAGGAAGGTGTTGCAACAAGACCTGTAACACCGTAGTCACGCAGCATCATAAGCTGTTTTTCTGTATTACCTGACGAAGCCGGTATAACTGTAGCACCAATATTTTCAAGTCCGTAGTGAAGTCCGAGAGCACCCGTGAAAAGACCGTATCCGAAGCTTATCTGAACAACATCGTCAGCAGTAACTCCGCCAGCCATAGCAACACGGGAAACGCAGTCTGCCCAGATTTTTAAATCCTCTTTTGTATATACTCCGACTGTAGGCTTTCCTGTTGTACCTGATGATGCATGTATGCGTACAATATCTCTCATAGGAACAGCCATAAGACCGAAAGGATAATTGTCACGGAAATCATCTTTTGTAGTGAACGGAATATATTCTATATCCGATAAAGTCTTTATTTTAGAGCCGTCGAAAACACCTGCTTCTGTAAGACGTTTATTATAAAGAGGTACGTTGTCATAGCAGTACTTTACGATATATTTAAGACGTTCAAGCTGAATAGCTTCTATTTCTTCTCTGGGGAGGGTTTCAATATCTTTTTGAAACATCATTTTTATCATTTCCTTTCATTTTACTTATTAAATACATTAGTTGATATATTAAAAATATAAGTCTGTGGTTCTTGCTGATACTGCGATTGCAGACGACAAAAGCGGAACGCTTTTGTCAAATTCAAGCGTTTCGCTTGAATTTCGTTTCGGAATTTTCCGAAACGGTCTGCAATCGCCCAAAAAACGAACTCAGCCGTATACCTTTGTTTACAGTGGTTATGCAGAAATCTTTAAGCGTGTTATTTTTTTACAGATTTTTTAGCTTTTACATTTTTTGAAGTCTTTGAAGCCTTTGAAAGCTGTATCGATTCTTCCTCGTCACCGATATATTTTTTAGAAGAAGCAGTTACTTTTTTGTCATAGCATGAGAATATAGAATTTACTCTTTCGGTGTCTTTTGCGGGAGCGATTAAGGTAATCAGAGGTGTAATAATGATACCTAAAAGCATAGCGAGCATACCTGCATTGATAGGTGACTTAAAGTATTCCAGAACAGCATTATCAAACTTGATACCACCGAGATTACAGATAAACGAAGCAAGCGAAATACCTATACCCAAAGCGAAATTAACCCATACAGCAGCTTTGGAAACTTTTTTGAGATAAAGACCATACATAAAAGGAGCAAGGAAAGCACCTGCCAAAGCACCCCATGAAACGCCCATCATCTGAGAAATGAACATAACAGGAGAATTTACCTGAATTATAGCAATAACTGCCGAAACTGTTATGAAAAATACGATAAATACTCTCATAAGAAGAACCTTTTTCTTTTCGGTCAGGGATTTCTGCGAGCAGAAAACAGGGTCGATAAAATCTATGGTAAGAACAGAGCTTGAAGTGAGAACAAGGCTTGAAAGCGTACTCATAGAAGCTGAAAGAACGAGAATAACAACTATACCTATGAGAACAGGGGATAGTTGTTCGAGCATAGTGGGAATAACGGCATCATATCCGCCCTCAGGCTTAACACCGTCAGCACTCATTTTACCGAAAAGTCTGCCGAAACCGCCGAGGAAATAACAGCCGCCTGCAACGATTATAGCAAATACAGTAGAAACAATAGTACCGGTATTTATAGATTTTTCTGACTTGATAGCATAGAACTTCTGAACCATCTGAGGCAGACCCCAAGTTCCGAGAGATGTAAGTATTACGACACCGATAAGGGACAAAATATCAGGGCCGAAGAAAGAAGTATAAGCACCCTTGAACTCACTGCCTGACGGAGTTACCGCACTTTGCTGTGAAAGCAGGGCGATAGTTTCATTAAGACCGCCGTTTATGCTCATAACAGCAGATATTACGGCAATAATACCTACCAGCATAATAATACCCTGAATGAAGTCGTTTATTGCGGTTGCCATATATCCGCCTATAACTACATAAATTCCCGTAAGCAAAGCCATGGCTACAACACAGTATATATAGGGTATTCCGAAAGCCATTTCAAACAGGCGGGAAAGACCATTGTAAAGAGATGCGGTGTAGGGAATAAGGAAGAAAAAGATTATAACTGAAGCGGCAATTTTGAGAGCCTTTGAGTTATATCTTTTGAAAAAGAAGTCAGGCATAGTTGCCGAATCGAGATGTTGAGTCATTACTCTTGTACGTCTGCCGAGTACGTTCCATGCGAGCAGAGAGCCGATGAAAGCATTTCCAAGACCAATCCATGTTGAAGCAAGACCGAAACGCCAGCCGAACTGTCCTGCATAGCCTACGAATATAACCGCAGAAAAATAAGAGGTACCAAATGCAAAAGCAGTAAGCCAAGGTCCTACAGAGCGGTTTCCAAGTACAAAGCCGTTTACGTCTGTTGTCTGCTTGCGGCAGTAAACGCCGACTCCTATCATAACGGCAAAAAAAATGATAAGGAACATTACTTTGATGAACATATCCATTTTTAGTTTTTCTCCTCAAAATTTATTATTCAAATATCTGAAACATTATGGAATATTTCAGAATATATGCTATAATTAAAAAGCAGTGTGAGTCAGACGGCTTTTGTTTAAAAATTCAAAGCAACAAAATAAAAAGTAACAGAGGTATTAAAAAATTATGGTAATTGATTTTCATACACACGTATATCCTGAAAAGATAGCAGAACGTACACTAAATGCCCTTACAAAATCCGCAAAGGTAGTTTCCGCACATACAGACGGAACAATAGCGGGCTTGCTTGAAAGTATGGAAAGCTCAGGAATAGACAAATCGGTAATAATGCCTGTAGCGACAAGAAAGGGTCAGTTTGAAACAATAAACAGTTATGCCGCAAATATAAATAAGAAGTATAAAAATTTGCTGTCATTCGGAGGAATACATCCCGACGATGACAACATAAAGGAAAAACTGAAATTCCTGAAAGACAGCGGTTTTAAAGGCATAAAAATACATCCCGATTATACAAACACATTTATTGATGACGAAAGATACGTAAATATAATAGCAGAGTGTGCAAGACTGGGACTGCTTGTACTTACCCACGCAGGTGCAGACCCTGCGTTTAACGTAATACACTGTACACCAGAAAAGGGCAGAGCAGTGATTGAAAAAGTGACTGATATGACAGGTGTCAAAGAGCCTTTTATGATATTTGCACATCTTGGAGGAATGTTCGTGGGAAAAGATGTTGAGAAATATCTTTTAGGAAGCAGCTGCTACATAGATATAAGCTGTTCATTTTCCTCACTTCAAAGCTTCTGCAACACTGATGATGAAGATGTCGTGAACGTAATAAAAAAGCATGGAGCAGACAGAATACTTTTTGCAACAGACAGCCCTTGGAATAGTCAGAAAGCATATGTGGAGCATTTCAAACAGCTTAAAGGTATAAGCGACGCAGAAAAGGAGCTTATTTTATACAAAAATGCTGAAAGGTTACTTAACACAGCCTGCTGAACAGAAATTTTTTGATTAAAACCATTGAATTTATGTAAATCGCTTTTATATTATAAAGCTTTACGTTGCTAAAGTCAATCGCTTTTATAAAATATAAGTGCAAACGTTTATTGAAAAAATTTCCCATATTCCTATAAAAATCTGTCGGGGAATACCGTTTAACGGTATTCCCCGACATTTTCATGTATTGATAGTTTAAGAAGCTTCACCCTGAAAAATCCTGACTAAAGGCTCTGCCTTTGGAAACTGCAAGGACGCTGACATTGACCTGCAAGCCTTTGAAAAGGTCTGACCTAAACTTTATGTTTTCCTGTGTCAAGATTTTGTAATTTTTTGAAGATTAAACAGCTTAATTGAATTTTTGTACATAAGCATATCGTATTCTTCCTTTGAAAGAATATCTTTAAGATCATTGAAGTACTGCTGATAGAGGGAGCGTTCTCCGCTTTTGTTTTTGAGCAGTGTATCAATACCGTCTATGGTGTTGTCCGTACCGAATATAATTTTATCAGCACCGCATTCTTTTATTGCCCTGACTGTACTTTCAACAGGAACCCATGCGGTATCGCCGTAAAGATTTTTCTGCTTTTTTATAAGTGAAACAGCTTCCGAATTATCTGTTCCAAGTCCCATATGACCCATTATGAAGTTAACTTTCGGATATTTTACAGCCATTTCGTAAACGCTTCTACAGCTTGATTCCTTTGATGAAGCCGTATGAACAAGTATGGGAATATTAAAAGTTTCAGCAGTTTTTATATATTCCTCTACCTGCGGCGAATTGAAATTCAGAAAGGAGTGAAAGGGGTGAACCTTTATTCCTACAGTTACATCAAGATTTCTTTTTATCATTGAAATCAGTTCGTTTGTAATACCTTCAGTATGAGGCTTTACCCAAGGCATTACGGCAATTTTTCCTGGATATTTTCTTGCGAAATCAATGGACTTCTGATATGCATTTTCCTGAGATGTCTGCATAAAGTATGGCAGAAGCTTATGATTTCCGTCATACTCAACTGCTTCACAGTTAGAGGTTATGGAAATATCTATGCCGTATTTTTCCATAGAGCTTATAAGAGCTTCTTTGGGCATATCAAAATTTTGAACAGTACCTATATGTGTATGTGCATCTATAATCATAAAAAATCACTCCTAAAGTAAAAATTTTTTCATATATACTCCATCTGTAGAGATGCAATCACATTATATCACTTGTTTTGAAAAAAGCAATTATATTTTAACAAATTAAAATAAATTCAACTTGATGTCACATGTGTTTTCTAAAAAAGAAAAATATATGTAGAATATATCTAAAAAAATAAAATTATTTTGTGCTATTTGCCTGTTGAACCGAAGCCTCCGCTGCTTCTTTGTGTTTCGGATAAATCATCGGTTACATCAATCTGAGGAATACAAACGGGCATAATCACCATTTGTGCTATACGGTCATTCGGATTGACTGTGTAAGAACGGTTGCTTTGGTTTATAAGTCCCACGCATATTTCCCCACGGTAATCGCTGTCGATAACACCGACACCGTTTGAAAGTGATATACCGTGTTTTATTCCCAAACCGCTTCTTGCAAATATGAATGCTCCGAAGCCGTTATCGGGCAATTCTATGGAAATTCCTGTTGGTATGGTTTTTCGTTCTCCTGCGTCAAGCGTGACAGCTTCACTAATGCAGGCATACAAGTCCATACCTGCTGAGCCGTTGGTTGCTCTTGTCGGGATAATGGCGTTTTCGTGCAGCTTTTTTATTTTAAGCTTCAATTTTATTTCCCCTTCCGTATGTGTTTAAGGGCTTCACCCTTAAAAATCCTGACCAAAGGCTCTGCCTTTGGAAACCGCAAGGGCTCTGCCCTTGACCCGCAAGCCTTTGAAAAGGCTTGAAAGGCTTGACCTAAACTTTATGTTTTTATATTATGCCCTTATAGTAAAGACCTCGTGTATATTTTCCGTCAGGATTTTTTTCGTACATAATTTTTTTAAGAATATCAAGCTTTTGTTCTCTGTTTTCAGTAGTAAAAAGCATTGTGCCGAAGCCTGCGGAATAAATCTCGTTGAGCCTGTCGCCCATATAAAGCGGAATACTGTTGAAAATCTGCGTACAGCCTCCGCCGCATTTATATGGAAAGCTTATGTTTTTTCTGTCGGTTATATATCCAAGACCGCTGCATTGGGAACAGTTCTTAGTTGAGGAGTTTTTCCCTGGACAATTTCGTGTAAGCATAAGCGGAAGTCTGCCATATACAACAGCACCTATCGGAATTTTTCCTCCCAGAGAGTTTATCTGTTCGAGAGTAAGCTCAAACGATACGTTTATGTCGGCAAGTCCGAGATTTTCGAGAAAGGATATGCTTTCAGTGTTGGTGACGTTCAGTCTGAAATTTCCGTGGATTTCAAAGCCTAATTCTTTGCATACAGGAACGGAAGCAAGGTTATTTATAAGAACGTGCTGTATATTAAGCTGTGAGGCTTTTCTGAGATGTTCATATACCTGAGTTTCTCTGCCGAACATACCTGCATATATTTCTATACCTAGGTTAAAGCCTGAATTTATTAGATTTTGCATTATATGTTCGGGTGTATTTTCGGGAACGAAAACTATTTCGCATTTAGAAAATTCCTGCGGAATATCCCAGTCGCTGAAAACGGCTCTTAATGAAAAATGTCTTGCAAGACGGCGAGTATTTTTAGCCGTAAGATTTACGTCATATACCTTACAGCTTTTATAGCTGCTGAAAATTTGTTTTGTTATGCTGTCAAGAGCGTTTCGTCTGAGTGAGTTGAGCTCGGATATTGGAATTGTAGTATCTGGTTCGATGTAAGTATTTACAGAAATTACTTTGTATGGTGAATTTCCTGTTTTGGAAAGCTGTTGTACGGCTTTTCCAGAGGTGAGAGGTGTAGTTAAAGCTTTTTCGCCTGATTTTCCGTACTCACAGGCGGTAAACTCTGCAATATCGTTTTTCTTAACAGATACTTCAAGCTTTGATTCAATGCCTGAGTTGAGGGAAAAGTCCATTTTTACGGGAATACGCTGAAACTCGTTTTTGTATATGGAATGTATCTGATTTAAAACTTTGGTAGTAGCGGAAATAACATCTTCTTTCTGACGTATTCCGAACATTTCCTTCCCACGTATGCCTGTGTAGTAGCCGTCAGTAAAGCCTGAGCGTGAAAAAACACTTTTAAGAAGCTGCTTGCTTTGTTCATCGGCAGAGCCGTTGTCAAGGAATTGTCTTGCAGTGCTGACGGAGCAGGCAACATATTCAGGTCTTTTGAGTCTGCCCTCAATTTTTGCGGAGGTTACGCCTATTTTTTCCAGTGTGCGTAAATGCTCAAGTATTGACATATCCTTAAGGCTGAGATCGTGACCGCTGCCGCCATCAACTGAAAAGGGAAGTCGGCAGGTCTGGGCACACTGACCTCTGTTTCCGCTGCGGCTGCCTAGAACCGAGCTGAAATAACACTGTCCCGATACGCACATACATAAAGCACCGTGTACGAAAACTTCAAGTTCTATAGGGCAGCTTTTTGCGATTTCCTCAATTTCGCTTACGGAAAGTTCTCTTGCAAGAACAACTCTGCTGAAACCTAAGCTGTACAGAAGCTTAGCACCCTCGGGAGTGTGAATGCTCATTTGTGTTGAAGCGTGAAGTTTAAGGTCGGGTATGGCTTTGTGAAGTAATGCGGCAAAGCCTGTATCCTGAACAATTATTGCGTCTACGGGCAGTGAAGCGGCTTTTGTAGCAGTTTCGAGAGCCTGTTCAATTTCGCTGTCTGTGAGCAGAGTATTCATAGTGAGGTAAAGCTTTACATCTCTTTTATGGCAGAACTCGACAGCGTTTCTGAGCTGTTCCATACTGAAATTTTTAGCGGAGGCTCTTGCCCCGAATTTAGTTGTCGCAAGATAAACAGCATCAGCACCCGACATAACAGCGGCTTTGAGGGCTTCCTCAGAGCCTGCGGGAGCGAGAATTTCCAGATTATACATAAAATCCCGACCGTTTCTAATAGTTTATTTTTTGCAGAAAGTAAAAAAGCCTGAGTGTAAGCTTAGGCAGGCGATTGCAGACATCAAAATCTTCGATTTTGATAATTCAAAGGTTAAAAACCTTTGAATTGCCGTCAGACCTTGTCTGACGGGGTCTGCAATCGCCGGGAAAGCAGCCGCAGGTTTTATTTTTTATGTTTTTTTGAGCTGTAATTTTTGGGAGAGGCAGAAGAAATCGCCTGAGATTTGATATTGTTTAGCTGCATAGGAGCTGTTTTGATACTTTCGAGAGAAGCAGGAGGTATCGGAAC
>ONDU01000053.1 GCA_900316615.1 uncultured Eubacteriales bacterium
AGGCAGCTTCCTCACGTTATGCCGTTTATGGTAAAGGACAGTGAAAGCGGAGGACATAATTCAAGGTATGATATATCGGGAAAAAGACACGTTGTAATATCCACCTGCGGATTTTATACGGCAAAGGGCAATTACAGTTCCGTAGATGAGATGTTCGGTCATTTTTTAGGTAAGGACAGATACGAGAGGATATACTGCGGTCAGGGAGAGCTTTTCAGAGTTCCCGAACTCAAGGAACGGACGGAGGAATATCTTGGTTATGTAAGACGTGCCGGAAAAGAGTTTTCACATGGAAAAATATCCGAAGAAACTGCAAAAGAGCTTGAATCTTTGCTGTTTCCGAAAGCAGTATTTGAAGGTATGGCTGACGCAAGCTGGGGCATAGAAGAAAAAACAGGCAATAAAAGCGATGAAGCCTTTATCTTTACAAAGCAGATGGCTGCACTGTACAATAAAAGCTCCTACTGCGGCAAGGATATAGTACTTGAGATGTTCTATACTGACGAGGGAAAAAGGTATCAGATAATTCTCGGAAAAGACAAAAGCGAGGTTATAAAGGAAAATTTACGTGAATACACGACAAAAATAGAAACTCCGTTATCGTTATGGAAGGATATTGCACAGGGGAAAATATCGGGAACACAGGCAATGATGGAAAAAAGATACCGTGTTTCGGGAGATTTTGAGCTTATGCTTCACTGGGATAAATATTTCGGTTACGGAAGCGGCTCGGACGAAAAGCATACGGACAGCCCCCATAAAAGCGAAAAGAAAAGCAATATGTTTGTTCTGCTTCTTCCGTGGATAGTGTTCTGGGTTGCGGTATCAATAGAAAGCTATGCAGGAGCTTTAATATCAGTTTCAGGGTGTGCAGCTGCGAGCATAATTTTTTTCAGAAACAGAAAAACGCCTTATGACGTTATATCACATTCGTCGGTAATAATTTTATCCGTGCTTGTTTTATGGTCGGGAAATACTTCCGTTATACTCCCCGTTTCGTATCTTATTTTCGGTCTGATGTGGTGCATATCCTGCTTTACAAAAATTCCGCTTACAGCACACTACTCTATGAATGACTACGGCAAGGATAAAGCGTTGGAAAATCCGCTTTTTTTAAGAACAAACCTTATACTTACACTTGCGTGGGGTATTCTTTACATAGCTACGAGCATATGGACGTTTTTTCTTACAGCTTCATCTGCAGCACCGTATATTGCGATAATAAATAATATTTGTCCGGTTGTAATGGGTGTATTTACAGCGTGGTTTCAGAGGTGGTATCCTCCGCACTATGCCTCTAAGTAAAAAGTAATTTCGTGAAAAATCAATACAACTATAATTAAATGCCCAAATGCCGATAATCAGCATTTGGGCATTTAATACTATGAGAGCAAGGCTTCCCCTGCCCTTAGCTTTATGAATGTCACAATTATGTTAATTCGTTTTACTGAGATATTGCTCCAAAGCCCTTGCGAGCTGGTCGGGACAAGATGTTCTTTTCATACCGCACCTTATTCCCTTGCAGCGTTTTATAACCTCCTGAGCTTCCATACCCTCAACTAACGCCGCTATTCCCTTTCCGTTTCCGTTACAGCCTCCGTTAAATCTGAGATTTCTGATTTTTGTTCCGTCCATATCAAAGTCTATGCTTGATGCACACGTTCCGCTTGTCATATAACGCATAATTATTCTATCCTTTCATATTTTAGTTTTCTTTCAAATTATTTTCAACCGTAATTCTTAAGTCTTTCCAAATCCTCGTCCGAGGTTGTGCATGTTCCTATAGGATTTACACAACCGCAGCTGTATCCGTGAAAATCCGTACCGCCTGTTTTAAGCAGATTATTTTCCTGTACAGCCTTCAGCAGAATTTCCTTTGTTTCAGCCTTGCATCTCGGATAGCTGCATTCTATTCCGTCTATACCTGACGCTATCAGCTTCGGCAGTGCCGGAACAGTATTGTATACATCAGGGTGAGCAAGTACTGCAATTCCTCCTGCATCGTGTATAAGCTCTATAACCTCGTACACATCGGGATATTCTATTTTTGTTTTGGCAAATCCCCTTTCCCAGTCGAATATATCCTTGTATAAATCCCCGTATAATTTTTCGGTATAGCCTGCCTCCATCAGAGTTTTCATAATATGGCTTTTAAAAACAGTCACACTGTCCTTTGCATTTTCCTCTACCATTTCAAGAGTTATTCCGTATCTTTCACTTATTTTGGTCATTGCACCGCACATAGCATTGTACCTGTTTTTTGCAATTTTCTGAAACAGCGTCTCTAAAAGCTCGGGTCTTTGGCTTCTGTAGCACAGCATATGCACCAGACGCTTCCTCTCAAAATCATATGCCGAAATTTCAGTTCCATGTATTACCTCAACTCCATACCTTTCTCCGTAATATACAGCTTCCTCAAATCCGCTGAATGTGTCGTGGTCTGTCAGCGATATTGCAGAAAGTCCTCTTATAGCCGCAAGCTCCATAAGACGCTTTACAGATGTTGAACCATCTGAATGTATGGAATGACAATGTAAATCAGACGGCATAATATTCCCACCTTTCCTTTAATTCTGAATTTTCTTCGATTATATCACATATCTTAATATATTGCACTACTGTATTTTTAAATTTTTAATTTATTTTTTAGCCGAATATATTCAAAAAGCATTGAAATATATATAAGAATTTGATAAAATTATTTTAGTTTGGCAGTTTTTCTGCCTCCGAAATTTTAATTTTAGAAAGGTTTTGTTTTTTATGGATTGTGTTTTCTGTAAAATAGTAAACGGCGAAATCCCCTCGAAAAAAGCTTACGAGGACGACAGCGTTCTTGCTTTTTACGACATTCAGCCGCAGACTCCAGTACATATTGTTATTATTCCAAAAGCACATATTGAAAATATGGACGGAATAAATCAGGAAAACAGCGGAGTTATCGCACACATATTTGAGGTTATTCCCAAAATAGCTGCCGAAAATAATCTTTCAGACGGCTACAGGGTTGTAAGCAACTGCAAGGAGGCAGCAGGTCAGAGCGTTTTTCATCTGCACTTCCATATACTGGGCGGTAAAAAATTAAACATCAGTATGGCTTGAAAGTTAAGACGCTTTGGCAAAATCTTTAAAAATAAACTGTTTGTAAAAAGAAGGGTAAAATAAAAATGAATTACTACGAATTGAATGTTGCAGGCTGTAAAAGAATGCTTCCTTTATGTGAAGCTTCTCCCAATCTTGATATTGCCGCTTTTATAATGTTCGGCGATGTTGAAATTACCGAAAATTCTGCAAGAGAGCTTCTCAAAAAATGTCCCGAGCATGATGTTGTTATTTCAGCAGAGGCAAAGGGCATTCCCCTGTGCTACGAAATAGCAAGACAGGGCTGCAGGGATTACGTTATCGCAAGAAAATCCGTAAAACTTTATATGACAGACATCGTTGCCTTTAAGTGTAAATCAATAACCACAGCAAAAGAGCAGACACTCTACCTCAGCGGTGCTGACGTTAAAAAGCTAAACGGAAAGCGTGTTCTTATCGTTGACGACGTTATAAGCACAGGCGATTCGCTTCTCGCACTTGAGGAGCTTGTTAAAAAATCAGGCGGAACTATTGTCGGAAAAGCTACAGTTCTTGCTGAGGGTGAGGCTCAGAAGCGTGATGACATAATATTTTTGGAGAACCTTCCCGTGTTTGCAAAATAAACCAAAGTGAATGCGGCGATTGCATTTGCGGCAGCGTAGCTGCCGCAACCCCCAAGGCAAAGCCTTGGGGACGCTCCAAAGCATTTGCTTTGGAGCGTGCAATCGCCTGTTCGGGCGAAGTCACAAAATTCCGTGGTATGATAGGGTGATTTTTTTGAAGTCGGTATTTTCTGTTATAGGTCTGTGCTATATGCTGGGTCTGCTTACAGGAATGTTGTTATCCGACTTCTCTTTTTTTATATTGGCTATACTTTTTGTTATGAGCATTCCGACAGCGTTTTTATACAAGGGCAAAAACAAGATGGCTGTTTTAGTAGGAATGCTGTGCATAGGAATAGGCGTTTCCGTATATCCTGCCGTATGTACCTTAAAAACCTCTGAAGCGGAGGCTTTCTATAATCAAACAGCTCAGATAACCGCTCAGGTTACTGAAAAATCCTACAACAGCAAGGGAAAATGCGTATATACCTTGATTACTCAAAAAATAGAACCCGAAAATCAGAAAAATTACACTTTCCAGCAAAAGCTCAGGCTGAAAATCACCGCAAAGTCTGATTTTTACGCAGAGCCTTATGAGATAATCAAAATAAAAGTACTGTTTACAAAACCCGAAAACAATACATATAAATATCACAGCATATCAGAAGGAATTTTTATAAATACCTCGGTTTTATCTGATGAGCCTTATATAGAAGGAAAATCCAATGAAATTACATACCAAAGAATAGTGGGTAACATACGTTTTTCCGTAAATCAAAGGCTCAGACAGCATTTTACGGAAAAGCAGTCAGGGCTTATATCGGCTCTTTTGCTTGGCGACAAATCGGCACTTGACAGTTCAGTAAAGGAAAACTTCCGCTATGCAGGAATAAGCCATATAATAGCAATATCGGGACTTCATCTTTCCATAATAACAGGATTTATTTTCCTTTTATTTTCAAAAATAATGAAAAGCAGAAAATCGGCTGCATATGTTACTATAGCGTTCATTCTCATTTATACCTTGCTTACGGGAATGCAGTATTCCGTACTGCGTTCGGCTATAATGAACCTCGTTTATATACTGGGGATTATCTGCCACAAAAAGTCACAGGCAATAAACAGCCTCGGTCTTGCAGGACTTGCTATAACACTGTTCAACCCTCTTTCCATAGGAAATATCGGACTTCTGATGTCGTTTTCGGCTACTCTCGGAATAATAGTTCTTCAAAACAGAGTATACAAAGTATTTACAGCATTTTTCAGGCTTTTTTCGGATAATATTCTCAGCATTAAACCGTTCGGCATAATTATCCGATTTATTTCAGGCTGCATCAGCGTATCGTTATCCGCCACAATATTTTCCCTGCCCGTTATGGTTTTTGTATTTGAAAGCTTCAGCATTTATTTTCTGCTTTCAAATCTGATAGTAACGTCCGTTGTTCCTGTTGTTATAGTACTTGGATTTATTCTGACAGGCTTGCTTTATCTTCCGATACCGAATTTTGCGGTTGACGCACTTGCTTTTCCCGAAAAGCTTCTATGTGATTTTATAATCGGAGTATCAGATAATATATCAAAGCTTCCGAACGCAGTCATACCGCTTGACGGCATTTACATAAAGCCTGCTTTAATCGCCTCACTTATTATAGTTACAATATTCTTTGCATCAGGCGGATTTACGGTAAAAAGAGTTAAGCTTTGTATTCTGCTTTCTGTTGCTGTTTCGGTAATGATAACATCGTCAGGATATTTTATAATGTCACAGTCTGTAAGTCTTTATGTTCTCGCAAACAACGGAGGAATAACTCTGCTCGAAAAATCACCCGACACTGTAAACGCTCTGCTTTGCGGCGGTGACAATTATCACCTTGACAAAGCCGAGGCTGAAATGAGTACTGAAAAAATAAACTCTATGCTTGTTCTTGGCGGCAGCGGTACCTACACACGCTATTCATATCTTATTGCAGAGGAATTTGACATAAATCAGCTTATTCTGTATGATGACGGTACGGACTACAGTTATCTTTCAAACGTGAAAAGCTTTGAAAATGCAGTCTTTTCAAACGAAAACAGCGATATTGTATACAGAGATTTTAAGCTTACACCCTTAAAAGTAAAAAATAAACTTTGGGTATATATTGACATTGAGGGCAGCAGTGTCCTCATATCACCCCAAAACTGCGACTGTGCAGACCTTGACGAAAAATATAAGGCTGCCGATACCGTAATTTTTCAGAAAAATGTCAAAAACAAAAATCTTGTTTCCGCTGAAAATAAATTCATCTGCGAAGATAAAGACAGCCACGGCAGCTTCACCAACATAAAAAATAAAACCCTCATAATAAGCAGATTACTGAAAAGGAGGACTTTCATATGGCAAAATTAAACGAAGCCGACCTGAAAAGGGAAATAAAAAATTCCTCTTTCCGAAAATTTTATTTTCTTTACGGAGAGGAAAAAATGCAGGTATCATCATATACAAAAAAGCTTATCGGGAAAATATGCGGAAAAAATCCCTCCGACTTCAATTTTCACAAATTCACCGAAAACTCTCCCATAGATAAAATAATACCTGCATTTGATATTATACCGTTCAGCTCACAGTATAACTGCGTTTATGTTGAGGATTTCGCATTGGAAAAGCTGTCGGATTCCGATATGAAAACCTTTCTTAAAGCTGTTGACAACATTCCTGACGGAACAATACTTATAATATCTATGAAAACAGTATCTCCGTCAGGCAAAAAGCCTGCCGTATGGAAAAGGCTTACCGAAAAATCCGATAAATGCGGTGCCTGCGTTGAGTTTAAGCTCAAAACCGCTGCTGAGCTTCGCAAAATTTTAATCTCCCGTGCAGAAAAAAACGGTCTTACTCTCTCTCCTGAAAATGCAGCAAAAATAACAGAATATGCAGGAACAGACCTCAACACCCTGAAAAATGAACTCGACAAGCTCTGTGCTTTTGCAGGCTCAGGAACAATTACCGCCGAACAGATAGAAATGACCGTAACCAAAAACCTTTCCTCAAGAGTTTTTGACCTGACGGACGCAATAACAAGCGGTGATGTAAACGCCTCATTCCACAGGCTCGGTCTGCTTTTTTATCAGCGTGAAGAGCCTGTAATCATTCTCGCGGAAATCGCAAACACATACGTTGATATGTACAGAGTACGTATGGCAGTTGAAAGCGGTATGCGTGCCGAAGATGCCGCAAAGAATTTCGACTATACAAGAAAAGAATTTCGTCTGAAAAAGGCTGAACGTTCATCATCACGTCTTACTACCGATACCATAAGCCGCTGTCTTGAATACATCGCACAGACAAATTCCATAATGAACAGCTCAGGTGTAAATAAACGCTCTCTGCTCGAACAACTCGTTATAAAGCTTATCACCGCAGGAGGCTACAGGGTAAAATGATAGAAATAAAAGAAGCCGTCATCGTTGAGGGAAAATATGATAAAATGCGTCTGAAAGGTATATTAAATTCCGTAATAGTAGAAACAGGCGGATTTCGTCTTTTCAAAGATGCCGAAAAGCTTTCACTTATCAAAAATCTTGCCGAAAAACAGGGTATCGTAATTCTTACCGACAGCGATTCCGCAGGCTTTGTTATAAGAAATCACCTTAAAAGTGCTGTTTCGCCCGACAAAATAAAAAATGCTTATATCCCTACCATTCAAGGAAAGGAAAAGCGTAAAAGCAAACCGTCTAAGGAGGGTCTGCTCGGTGTCGAGGGTATAGACGAAAAAGAACTCCTGCTGTCCTTGCAGAGGGCAGGAGCTACTATTAAAAATTCGGCAGAAGCCTCAGATAACGACAGTAAACCAAAAATCTCCAAAGCCGACCTTTATAAGCTTGGTCTGAGCGGTCATGACAACAGCAGCATACTCCGCAGAAAGCTTTTAAAACAGCTCAATCTTCCCGAATATATAACCGCAAACGCTCTTTGTGAGCTGCTAAGCTCCCTTTACAGCTTTGAAGAACTAAAAGAAACAGTTGATACCATAAAATCCGATTTATCATCAGAACAAAAACCATAAAGTTTAGGTCAAGCCTTTTCAAAGGCTTGCGGGTCAAGGGCAGAGCCCTTGCGGTTTCCAAAGGCAGAGCCTTTGGTCAGGATTTTACTTTTACATTCTTTTCCTTTGCAAGCCTTATGATATGTGCCGTTTCATCGCTGTTTCTGTATTTTTCGTCAATTAAAACTATGTACGGTACACGCCTTAAAAGCACTCTTGTGGTTTCCCCTATTCCGGGCTTGATAAAGTTTATGTCGCTGATATTGAAATCAGCGGCTATTTTTTTTACTTCATCTATCCCGAAACCGTCAGACTTACTTTCGTCCGAGCCGCAGTCAAGCTGAAAATTGTCCTCTATTGCCTGTATAAACTGATATGATAAATCAGAATTTTCTAATCCTCCGTAATATACCGCTCCGTGAAAATCATCTTTTCCGATTATATCGTCCCTTAAAAACGTTCTGCTCACAAGTCCCGAAACCGTACAGTTAAGACATGAGCTTGGTATCAGAATATCTTCATGTGTTCCGCATAACTCCGTAACGTTGGCAGGGTCGGCAACTACCGCTATATCTGCCGACACCCCCTTATATTCTGATATTGCCTGTCTAAGCTGATTCAGTATAGCTCCCTTTCCTATCCAGCCGTCCACAAAAAGCAGACCCTCCGCAGGATAACGCTCAAGCAGATATTTCATCGCATTTTTGTCTATTCCTCTGCCTCTGATTATCGAAATAGAGTAATGCCTTACATTTATATCATACTTGAACTTCATATACCTTTTTATAAGAATACCTACAGGTATTCCCGCTCTTGCAAGCGATACAAGAACTATATTCCTGCCCTTTTTCTCAATTATTTTATCACATAGTCTGCCCACGGCAAGAGCAACAGGCTTTGCGTAATTCCTTAAAGCCTCTGCATAAACCTCCATATACTTTTCTGTCGGTACATACTCTATAGGGAGCATTTCACAATAGTGCTTTCCCGACTGTATCAGCCGTTCTCTCTCCTGCGTGGACTGCGGCTCTACCATTCCAGTTATGTCCTTGAGCAGAAGTATCACGTCATCTTCTGAGTATGAGCTTCTCATCATAAATCACTGCACCACCTTATCAGAGAAATGTCCGTATTTCCTGCACTGCATAGTGCGTTTATCAGCGAATTTACTCCCTTGCTGCCTTTATACTCCGAATCGGTTACTATAAAAACCTTGTCGTATTTTTTAATATCATAAATAAATGTCTTTCTTTCATCGTCATATAAGCTTACAAGCTCGTATCTTTCTCTCAAAGGATAGCTTTCAGACCTGCTTACATCTATCGGACTTCTGGTGGTTGAGTGACATCTGCTCTTTATTCCGTTTTTTTCAAGCATATCCGACACATAAAGTGCAGGATACATACATTCTTCCGTGCCTATAACAAGAATACTTTCAGCCTGACAATCAGCTTTATTCTTTATATCAAGCCATAGTCCGTGACAGGCAATATGATAATCTGCTCCGTCTGTGATACGTCTTGCGTCTGTACGTCCGCAGATTTTATGTTCTTTAAAGTTTATTTCAGGTGTGGTTACATCGCATTTATGATACTTTCCGTCACATATGATTTTTTCGGCAATCTCCGTGTATTCGCTGTGACTGGTCTTTACAAGAAAATGAACATCTATTTTATTATCCGAATATCTTTTTAACGCACAACCGTCCATTCCGTTGAGCAAAGATGCAACCGAAAACTCTATTCTTTCTCCGTAATTTTTCTTTATTACTCCGATTATATCCAATATTGTATTTCCTGTTGTTACCTCGTCCTCGATAAATATTATTCTGTCGGTATTTTCAGCTATTGCGTCTATATCATCTTTTACAAGCTTCTGTTCCGTTGCGTGACTGTGTGCTTCCGTGAAAAACAGATAGTCAACTCCGTCAATTATTTCTCGGGTAGTCTGTATGTAAGGCATTTCAAGCTCTACGGCAAGTGCCGCACCTATCGCAGTTGCAGTTTCCGCAAAACCTATAAGCAGAATACGCTCGTTCTCATATTTTCCCCTGAGCTTGTCCGCAAGACAGCGAAACATTCCGAAAGCTTCATCTGCTTTTACAGGAATGTGCTTTCCTTGAAGTGCATTGACTACCAAGTATTTTCTTTTTGTATTATTCTCTCTTTTGGCTATTCTTACAAGTTCTTTTTCAGTATACATAAAAATCTCCGTTATTTCCGCATTACATATGGCTGTCCTGCTTTCACGTCATATCATAGCTTTTTAAAAATCTTTCGGCATTATTATAAAATATTTTTCTGAGAAGTTCTTCACTATAGTTTCTCGACAGAAAATATCCGTACAAATCAGCCATATTTTCGACACCTTTAATACAATAAGGCATTTCTGCTCCGTCAAAATCGCTGCCGAGTGCTATGTTATCCTCACCGCCCAGCGAAAGAAAATGCTCCATATGCTTTTCAATATCCGAAAAACCTGCATTTCCGTCATCTTTCAAAAAATATCTGTGAAAATTAAGACCTACTATTCCTCCCGATTTGCATATATATCTGAATTGCTCATTGGTGAGGTTTCTTTTGTTGCTGCAATATTTTCTGCTGTTTGAGTGCGTTGCGACAAACGGCTTTTTCGCAAGCTGTGCAACATCATAGAAAAGCGGCTCGCTTGCGTGTGAAATATCAACTATAATATTATTCTCTTCGAGAACAGGTATCAGCTCTTTTCCAAAGCTTGAAAGTCCTTTTGGATTTTCACATAAAATTCCATCGCCTATTTCGTTGCTTCCGTTCCATGTAATCGTTATAAATCTTACTCCACGTTTTTTCAGAAGCTCCACTCTGTTCAAATCTCCGCCGAGTACAGCTCCGCCCTCAACTGACAGTATTATATTATGACTGCTTTTTTTAAGCTCTTCCGCATTTTCAGCCTTATGAAAGCCGCAGGGATTTTCATTGAGTTCACGATTTATAAGCTTGCAGCAATCGTCAAAAAGTCTGAATGCACTCTCTCCCCTGTATTCGTCAGGTATCCACACAGCAGTAACCTGAGTATAGCCTGCATATTCAGCCGCTTTCTTAAAGGAAAATTCAAATCCGTTATCTGCAACCGAAGCTTTTTCATTATTGGCTCTGTAAAGCGTGTCGCAGTGTAAATCAAAAATACGCATAATCGCCCTCCTGAATAAATGCTCCCTCCATATAATCTATATGATGCAGCCTGTGAGTATTATTCATAAGATATACCTCCGATATGTCGAATCTGGGCATAAGATTTACTTTGTTTTCCTGTAAATACATATATGCAGTTTTCATAATTTTCATACGCTTGCTTCTGTTTACCGCCATACACGGACGGTTAAGCGGATTTTTGTTTCTTGTCTTTACCTCTACAAATGCTATACAGCGTTCATTACAGGCTATTATATCAATTTCTCCGAATTTACTTCTGTAATTTCTTGCGGCAATTCTGTAGCCCTTGCTCATAAGATATTTACAGGTAAGTTCTTCTCCGACACTGCCTTTAATTATCTTTTCTTTGTTCATATTACAAGTTGTCATTTCAGTATTTTTTTGAGGAATGACGGTCTGTGTATTTCACACATACCATACTTTTTTATCGCTTCTGTATGCAGTTTTGTTCCGTATCCCTTATGCTTTTCAAAGCTGTATTCGGGATATTTTTCTGCATATTCTCTCATAAGCCTGTCCCTGCTTACTTTGGCAAGTATGGACGCTGCCGCTATTGACATAGATGTTGCATCGCCCTTGACTATAGCCCGACACGGTATTTTTAAATCGGGTGTTTTATTTCCGTCAATAAGTGCATAGTCCGCAGGTATTTTCAGACCTTCCACGGCACGTTTCATAGCCAGCATAGCCGCATTAAGAATGTTTATTTCTTCTATTTCTTCAACGCTCGCCCATGCAATATTGTAGCTTACAGCTTTTTCTTTTATTATGTCGAAAAGCTCCTCACGCTTTTTTTCGCTGAGTTTTTTGGAGTCGTTCACTCCTTCAATTATTTGGTCAGGATTAAGTATCACCGCCGCCGCACATACAGGCCCTGCAAGCGGCCCTCTGCCTGCTTCGTCAACTCCGCATATGCTGTTATAGCCGTTTTTTACCGCTTCATTTTCGTATAAGAACCATTCCATTGTTATCTCTCACTTTTATTTGATAAATTATGGTTCAAGGGCTTTGCCCTTGAAAATCCCACCAAAGGCTCTGCCTTTGGAAACCGCAAGCCTTTGAAAAGGCTTGACCTAAACTTTATGGTCTTTATTTTCAGGAGGGTACACATTCCAGAGTAATATTTCCCAGCTTTGCCGCTCTGTATTCGTCAAGAACGGCAACCGAAGCTCTTTCGGTATTCACAACTCCGCCTGACATAAGCATACCACGCTTTTTTCCTATAATTTCAAGAAGCTCATAAGGCTCTGTGCTTTCAAGGTCAACGTCCTGAAGCTTAAATCTTTCTATAAACTGAGGTGTCGGATACTTTGACATAACCTCAAGCAGTCTGAACGCAAGAAGCTCCGTATCCATAACCTGATCTTTCACAGCACCCGTAAAGGCAAGTTTTTCGCCGACTTCGGGGTCATCGAACTTAGGCCAGAGAACTCCCGGAGTATCGAGAAGTTCAAGTCCCTGCCCTATGGAAAACCATTGATTTCCTCTTGTCACACCGGGTCTGTCCTCAACCTTTGCACTTTCCTTTTTAGCCATTTTGTTTATAAAGGAGGATTTTCCTACATTTGGTATACCTACTATCATAATGTGTATACTTCGGTTTTTCATTCCCTTGGCTTCCCACTGAGCTATTTTTTCAGAAAGAACCTTTTTTACGGCAGGTATGAAGTTATTAAGACCTTTTCCCGACTTACAGTCTATGGGAATAGCTGTGATATTCTGTTTTTTGTAGTATTCAATCCATCTTGAGGTCTGAGCTTTATCTGCCATATCGCATTTGTTCATAAGTATAATTCTGGGTTTGTTCTGAATTATGGAGTCCAAATCGGGATTTCTGCTGCTTACAGGTATTCTTGCGTCTATAATCTCGGCTACTGCGTCAACCAGCTTTAAATTAGCCTGTATTCTTCTTTTGGTTTTGGTCATATGTCCCGGAAACCACTGTATATTCTGTACCTGACTCACAAATACCACCTCATTTATAAATGTATGAAAATCTGTTGAACGGAAAAACTATAATCTGTGCTTTTCCTATTATATCTTTTTTATCCACAAGCTGTATTCTTGAGCTTCTGCTGTCTACGGAAACAGCTCTGTTGTCACCCATAACAAAAACCTTGCCTTCAGGTATTTTATCCGGAATATTCCACTCTACACTTTTAAGAGTTTTTGATGAAATGTAAGGTTCTTTTATGATTTTTCCGTCTATATATACTGCTCCTTTTTGAGTGTCAAAGCCTATCGTCTGACCCTCTGTCGCTATAACTCTCTTTATAAACGCATTGTCTATCTTATGCTCATGGTGACTTTCAATATCAGGTGCTACAGCTACAACATCTCCTGCTTTAAGATTAAGTCCCGGTGTATAATCAAAAAACGTCTGGTAATTTGTAATAAGCACACAGTCGCCGTGCTGAAGCGTGTTGTTCATTGAGGGGCCGTCAACCACCGCCAGCCTGAATACAAACGTCAGCAGAAGAATTATACTACTTACTGAAAAAAATATCATTCTGCAAAAATCAAATAAAAATAAACGCTCAACATCTTTCAAAGCTGCTTCCTCCTGTTTTTCGATTAGTTTTTTCAGACGCAAAAATCAGCCTGCGGCTTTGCTCATACTGCGATTGCAGCCGTCAAAAGCGTTCCGCTTTTGACAAATTCAAAGGTATACCTTTGAATTTCAATGCGGACATTCGTCCGCATTGGGCTGCAATCGCCGCATAACACTGACAATCTGATTATATCATAATGATTACGCTTCGTCAAATAATGCAAGAACACCCGTATCAGATTTTGATACGGGTGCTCAGGTTAGAAATCAAACCGGATTATTTTTCTTCCTTTTTCTTTGAAACCTTGCTCTTTGTATAAACAATGGTTGTTCCGAGAGCAAGTGCGAACATCATTCCTGCTACAAGAATAAATGTTGTTTCATCGCCCGACTTGGGTGCTGAAGCTTCGCCAAAGGTATAACCTGTAAGGGGAGCTGTCTTAGCTGTTGTCTGAGCCGTTGTGTTGCCGCTTGTTACGGAAGCACTCGAGTTCTGTGAAGAAACGTTTCCGCTTGCTGCGGCAGCCTGTGAGTCTGTTCTTGCTACGGCAAGCTCGAGAGCCTTTACAAAATCATCTGAAGCCTCACCTGTTGCTTCCATATCAAAGTTAACCTGAGCTGTCTTTACAGCAGATATTGTAGCGTCATCATAAGAGCCTGTAGCCTTGCTGAGATAGCCGAGCTTAACGAGAAGCGACTGTACCTTTGAAACTTTATCGTCTGAGTACTGACCTGCAACTGTGTTTGCAACGGCATTGTCAGACATAAGAACATCGTACTGCTCTCTTGTTATAAAGTCCTCAGCCTTCATCTCAGACTTAGTGAAGTAATTATGAAGAGCTGCAAGTGTATTGTCATCGAAAAGTCCTGTTGCCTGTGCTGTGTAATAGCCAAGCTCAGCAAGTCTGTTCTGCATTTCTGCGATTTCGGAAGAATTTTCTACATCATATTCACCGTATGTAATTACTCCGTCCTCAAGAGGTGTGGGAGGTAATGTGGGAGCTTCTGTAGGTGCTTCTGTGGGAGCTTCCGTAGCAGCTGCTACAGCCTTAGCCTTACCGCTCTTGTTTTCTCCTACAGCCTTTGCAGCCTTTTCTGTAGGAGCTTCTGTGGGAGCTGTTGTAGGTGCTTCCGTTGCTTCCTCAGCCTCAGTTGCCTCCTCAGCCTCGGTTGCTTCCTCAGCCTCGGTTGTTTCCTCAGTTACTTCCTCAACTTCTTCGATTTCCTCGATTTCCTCGATTTCCTCGATTTCCTCAACCTCTTCAGCCTCGGTTACTTCCTCTGTAGCTGCGGGTGTGGGAGCTTCTGTAGGTGCTTCTGTAGGAGCTTCTGTTGCTTCTTCTTCGTTTTCATATGATGTATCTGCTCCTGCTTTTGAAGGAGCATTCTCACTGTTGATTGCGTTCATAAATTCGGGACCTACGATACCGTCAACCTCGATATCAGCGTCTGTCTGGAATTCCTTTACGCAAGCTGCTGTGTATGTGCCGAAATATCCTGTTACATCGTCCTCAAAATATCCAAGCTCCTTGAGCTTCTCCTGAACCTCTCTCACCTTGTCGCCCTGAGAGCCTATCTTAAGGAATGTAGATGAATTTGAAGTTATTTCAGCAGAGCCTGACTGTGATGATGAACCTGAGTAATCAGTTACCAGGTAAGCACTCTCGGAAGGCTCCTTATCGGATCTGCCCAGTGAGTCGAAGTAGTAGGTTACACCGTCTATAGTTCTTGAAGTATTGTCGACATATTCGCCGTTCTCATAATAGAATGACTCGCCGTCAAACTTTACCCAACCGCTTTCGGGATAGCTCACATCTACCAGCTTATACCACTCTACCCAGTTTACAGAATAAACAGAGCCGTATATTATACCCCAGTTGGTTCCGCGGGCATCTATTGCGTTTCCGCTTCCTACATAGATACCGACATGTCCGGGTTTGTGCAAGCCTAAACCGTGTACATTAGGAATACCGTTATCTACATAACCCCAGTCAAGACCTGCATTCTGTGAGCTTGTTACCATATCCGTACGAATACCGCCTACTCCGTTGTAGCTCTTGATAAGACCTGAGCAGTCTACTGCACCATATGACATTCCGCCCCATACGTAAGGCCAACCCTCGTTGTAGGCGTTGAGTGCATATGCACATAAACCGATACCTGTACTTGTTTCTGCTGACATTGACACTGTACCAACTGTTATAAGTGATACAACCATCACAACTGACAATAAAACAGATAATACAGCCTTTCCTTTACACTGCTTGTGCATTGGACAAAAACCTCCTTAATAATTTAAACAATATCCAAATATCAAAAAACAACAGATATAAAGCATATTGCAAATTTTTTGTTACCGGATATGTAATCAACTTCCAAAACAATTACAACTTAGTAACAATTTGATTACAGTTTATCATACATATTAATAAATTGCAAGACTTTTTTCAAAATATCTCAATTATTACAAAAATTAGTATGTACACATTTTTATTTTATATACATTTTCATTAAAAATTTTTATTGCCTGTTTTTGGCATTTACATATTATCTGATTTTATAAAGACATTATAGGTATGATTAATACAATATACTTTTGAATTTTTATTTTTAAAATACGTTTTAATATAATCAAAATAATTAAAATGTCGCAAAATATACAAAGCAAATATTTTGCGGTACTAAAATTACACATAACTCTTCAGATAACGGAATTTTCTGAAAGCTTTTATTACAACGCTGTAATATTTATGATAACGGTTTGTTTGAATCTCAAATTAAACATGGAAAACAAAAATTCCGCAAAAAAATCAGGCGACGAAACCGCCGCCTGATTTAAGGAGTATTATGAAAAAAAGTTATAATCAAAAACATACCCGAACAAAACATCTTAAAGCATCTTGTCCGAAACTACTTTGACATATTAACATATAGAACCGCAAATGTCAACATATATTTATATTTTTTTTACATTTTTGACATTGATTTTTTAATTTTGTAAACATTTGCATTTAATTTATAAGCAGCTCTTACTTGTATCCTCAAGCTTTTTATCTGACGTGTCCGTATTTACTATTACAGCACCCTTGCTGCCTCTTTCTATCATCATTACAGACATATCGTCCTCAGGATTGCTTAAGGTTTCCTCCTCGCCTATCATCTTGTTTCTGAACTTGTTTACCTCGGCTACGTCCTTATCCTTGAAGAAAGTATCTCCCATTTCGCCTATCTTGTTGTTGCCCCACTGGTCATCAGTAGAAGAACCTGCCGGACGGTCAAAGAACAGCGGTGTTCCTTCGCTTCTTGCACATATTATCGCCCAGCCCTGCTTTATCTGAGCTTTGTCCATCATACTCCAGTTTCCGTCATTACAGTAATTGTCGTGCGACTCAACCCAAGTAACAAGACTTCCTCCGTCTATTCCGTTTGCCGCAAAGTCAGTCAATGCTCCTGCTGAAACATCTCCGTCTACAATACAGCCTCTGAGAATTTCTCCGTATTCAGATGCGGTCACGTTCATAATTCTGCTGTATGAAGCTATTTTATCCGAACCGCCCTGAAGTATTTCTCCGTATTGGAATTTTGAGCCGTTATCAAGAACTACGTTCCAAAAATTACTTGCAAATTCCTTGTCGTCCGTACTAAGCTCTATGTGCTTTGCTGCGTCATATCTGAAGCCGTCTGCTCCCGCCTCAACACATTCTTTAAGATATTTGAGCTCGTACTGCTGAATTTCCTCATTCTGAGTGTTAAGGTCGGTAAGTCCCAGAAGTACTCCCTGAGTTACCTGCTTTCTGCTGTTGTAATCATTTATATCGCCCATACTGTGAAAAGGCTCTTTAATTTTTGTTATGTTCTCACTTATTACAGACTTGTCACCAGTCACATGATTTAACACAGCATCTACTATCACCTTTACTCCGTACTTGTGAGCTTCATCGCACATCTGTGTAAATTCTTCCTTTGTTCCAAGTTGATAGTTGCCTATTACATAATCTGTAGGCTGATAGTGATAGTACCACTTTCCCTTGTTTATACTGCTGTCCTTATCCTGAAGCTGCATTCCTCCGTCTTCGCCTACCTTGCACTGACCTATCGGTGAAGTCTGTACGGCAGAAAAACCTGCATCAGATATTTCCTTCATATGCTTCTTTATCGTATTGAATGACCAGCACCATGTATGTAAAATCGCACCGTCCTGAATATTGTCAGCCAGTCCCTGCTTGTTTGTCTTGTTTTTTGTACGCATCGGAGCGTAGTCGGTTGCCGACTGTGTTGTATTCTCAGTTGCAGCTTCCGTACTGTCTGACTGTCCTCCGTTTCCGCCATCCGAACCGCACGCCGCTGCTGTAAGCATAAGAAAAAATGCCGTTCCCAATGCCGTAAGCTTTTTTATCATATTCAATATACCTCCTTAAAGTATTTTTTATAACTGAAAAAACGGCTCTTAACCCTACAATAGCCAAGCCTCCGTCAGCTGCGGCGATTGCAGATACCCTTGCGGTTTATTCCGCAAGGGCGGCAAAGTGCTTCTGCACTTTGCCCGTCAAAATACTATGTATTTTGACATCTGCAATCGCCGTACAGGTTTCAGCCTACACCATGCATTATTAAAGCAGACTGCATACCTTGTCACCCATTTCTGTGCAGGTAACCTTGATTTTTCCCTCCTCATATATATCGGGAGTTCTGTATTCCTCAAGTGCCTTTCCGACAGCATTTTCTATTGCCTGTGCAGCTTCGGGCTCATCAAGCGAATATTTAAGCATCATTGCAACGGAAAGTATGGTAGCCAGAGGATTTGCCTTATTCTGACCTGCTATATCAGGGGCACTTCCGTGAATAGGCTCGTAAAGACCACTCTTTCCCGAGCTCAGGCTTGCAGACGCAAGCATTCCTATTGAACCGCTTATCATCGAAGCTTCATCAGACAAAATATCACCGAATATATTTGACGTAACTATAACATCAAACTGACGGGGATTTCTTACAAGCTGCATTGCACAGTTGTCAACATAAAGGTGATTTACCTCTACTTCCGGGTATTCCTCTGCGATGCGGTTAACAGTTTCTCTCCAAAGACGTGATGACTCCAAAACATTTGCTTTATCTACACTTGTAAGCTTTTTATTTCTCTTCACAGCCATATCAAAAGCTACTCTTACAATTCTCTCTATCTCAGTTACAGAATATTTTTCGGTATCATATGCACAGGGAATTCCGTTTTCTTCCATTCTTCCTCTCTGTCCGAAATATATTCCTCCGGTAAGCTCTCTTACTATCATAATGTCGAGATTATCGCCTATGATTTCATCTTTTATAGGTGAAGCCTTTTTCAGAGGCTCGAATATTACGGCAGGGCGGAGATTTGCAAAAAGTCCCAGTGAGCTTCTTATTTTAAGCAGACCCGACTCAGGGCGGTTTCCCGCAGGCTGATTATCCCACTTAGGGCCTCCTACAGCTCCTAAAAGAACCGAATCGGCTGCCTTACACTTATCTATGGTAATCTGAGGGAGCGGCTCGCCGTAATTATCTATAGCTATTCCGCCTATGTCGGCAGGGTCATATTCTACCCTGAAGCCGAATTTTTCCGCTGTTTTATCAAAAACCTTTACCGCCTGTTCTACAATTTCAGATCCTATTCCGTCGCCCTTCAGCAATGCTATCTTGTAAGTTTTCATTTTTATTCCTCCGCTTTTCTGTATTTGATATTATTTTATAACTTATGACAGTTAATGAACACAATGCAGTTTACATTTCATTCACT
>ONDU01000049.1 GCA_900316615.1 uncultured Eubacteriales bacterium
TAATAATCCTGAAAAATATCTTCGTATGATTTTAGAAATGTGAAAAAATTAACCGAAAATCCCTTTAGGGTAAGATTATCTTTCATGCGTTTGTCCTGCCCCTACTCTTCACAAACCTTTACACATAGTAAAGCTATATGGTATTATAAAAGAGAGTGATGATTTTAGTATAGATTACTTTACTGAGTTGATGTTTGCGAAGGTTCCTTCATATTACGGATTTGATGAAGCAGATGAAGTTACAGATTTCTTTATTCGCCATATTGAGGAATTATCTGATAATTCAATAAAAAAAGTGATGGAAATCTATAATAAAAATGATCAATTCAAAAATAGATATAGGCATTCAAATGATATAGAGAAGATAAAAAAATATTTAGAAAAAAAAGAGTCCGAAAACAACTCTACTACTGATGATAATTAACCTGTTGTGCCAGTAGAAAATAATGAAACTTCAACAAAAATATGTTATTCTATAATTAAACCTAAAACAATTATAGGAGATTCATATCAATGTTGAAGTTTCAGAATAATTATAACATACAAATTGAGAATAGGGAAGATTTTATTTTAATTTCTTATGTGATGATAGATGAACTGTATCAGCAGTACGCACCAAAAGAAATCAAAGAAAGAAAAAATATCTCAAAAGTCAAATTGTCTGATTCGGAAATAATCACTATAAGCATTTGTGGGGAACTTATGGGAATAGACTCTGAAAATGCGTGGTATAATTTTGTCAAAAAGAATTATCTTTATCTTTTCCCCAACTTCTGTTGCCGTAGTAAATTCAACCGGAAACGCAGAAATCTTCTTCAGGTAACAGAACTGATACAGGAAAAATTGTTTCAGTTTCTCAATGCAACTACTGATGACTGCTATATTTTAGATAGTTTTCCGCTGGAAGTCTGTAAATTCGGCAGAGCTCACTTTTGTCGCAGTTTTCGCAATGATGATGCTAATTATGGGAAATGTCCCTCAAAAAAAGCAACTTATTTTGGTTTTAAGGTTCATGCACTTATCACACTTGACGGTTTTATTACTGCATTTGACATTACTCCTGCCTCAACTGATGACCGGGAAGGACTGCGTGATTTAATGGGAAAACACTACTCTCTTTCTGTCATTGGTGATAAAGGATATGTCGGTAAACAAATCCACGAAGATATGGCAAAACAGAATATCTGTCTGTTGGCTTTAAAACGTAGCAACAGCAAAAAACAATGGTCAAAACCTTTCAGACAGATGATTTTTAAATCCTACAGAAGAATTGAAACTGTATTTTCACAGCTTTCCGAACAATTTAATGCTGAAAGAGTACTCGCAAAAACTTTTCGTGGATTATGTACCCGTTTGGTCAATAAAATATTGGCATATGATTTTGTTTTGCTTATAAACAAACTTTTTTATCCTCAACAATCCGTAACTTGTATTAAACATCTTATTTTTTGATGGGAACTTTCATTTTTACTGGCACAATAGGTTAACTTAATAGCATATTTTACAGTGAAAAGGTTCGCTTTTTTGAAGGAGTAAGAAAAATATCTTTTTTGTACGACAATGACAAAGCGATAATCCTGTCGACGACAGTCGGCAGGGTTTTCGTTTTTTATTTTCCATTTACGGCAGTGCCGCAAAAAAATACCGATTCCGTCACCGGATGGCAACGGGAGGTTGCTTGCATTATGAGAGGCTTTATATTAGAATAATGGCGTGAGGAGGTGTTTTGATGAACACAAAAGACGTTCTGCGTGATTTAAGAACCAAAAACGGGATGTCGCAAGAGGAGCTTGCTGAAAAGGTTTTCGTGACGCGGCAGGCGGTCTCGCGCTGGGAAAACGGCGAAACCGTGCCGAACACCGAAACCCTAAAGCTGCTGTCCGGGCTTTTCGGCGTTTCGATCAACACGCTGCTCGGCTCGCCGCATACGTTAATTTGTCAGTGCTGCGGGATGCCGCTCGAGGACGGTATCATAAGCAGGGAGAGCGACGGATCGCTCAACGAGGATTACTGCAAGTGGTGTTACGCCGACGGAACCTATACATACAGCGACATGGACGATCTGATTGACGTATGCGTCCGTCACATGGTGAATGAGAATTTTTCAGAAGAGCAGGCACGCGCCTATCTGAAACAGAGACTTCCCGAGCTTGATTACTGGAAGAAATACGAACAGCTCGGCGACAACGGAGAGTTTGAGGTGTTCAAGAAAAAGCTGGTCGAAGAGATCAACGCGCTGCAGATCGAAGGTATGCCCAAGGTCGAAAAGCTGAACGCGCTTGTCGGGCAGTACGTGAATCTCGCTTATCCGCTGCCGAGCGGTGCTGCGATACGCTTTTTGAACGACGGAACCACCTATCTCGGCACTCAGCTGAAATCCAAGTTCGGCGGAGAACGATGCTTCGGTGTGCTGGCAAATATGGATTTTATCCTAGTCAGCACATATGAAGCGGAGGGGAAAAATCCGGAGCTGATTCTGTATAAAAAGAGATAGATTGATTCTCGAGAGTTCGGATCCGTCTATCAAAAACGCAGATCCATCTTTTTCGTACCCAATTGCCAAACGCAAAAAGCTCCTGAATTTAGTTTTTCGGGAGCTTTTTGCGTTTATTACTATATATAATAAGAACAACAAGTAAAAATAAAGCAGTTATGTTATTTAACATTAACCGCTTTTAGGTTATGATTAATTTTTTATTCTTAACCCTGCTTTTTTCCTAAAATCACAGACGGTTATTTTTTATGTACTCTCTGCCTTTATCCGTAATACCTGTTGCCGTAAATTCAAGAAGCTCACTGCACCCGAAGCGTGAGCTTGCTTTTACAAGACCGTTCCTGCGAAGCATCTCCAAGGCTTTTCCGATGTCGCTTACCGTATATTTTCTGCATTTCGGTGCAGCCATAACCTCATTGAAGCTCACTGAATTTTTCTTTTTCAGAGCTTCATTGAGGTACACCAGAATATTTTCGGCACATGAATCCTTTAGCTGCATAAGCTTAACCTCCAATCCGATATTATTGAATAATAGATATAAATTCTCAGTTGTTGTAGTCATAGAACATTTTATCAAGGAGAGCATAAAGCTCTGTCTTATCTCCGAAAGCGGCTTTTATGAACGCACCTGAATTCTGAACCATAAGCCTGAAATACAGCCAGTCGCCCATATCGTCATATTTCCTTGTAGAGTTTATAAGGTAATTTCTGCGTAAAACCGTATATTTCTTACCGCATTTTTTAGCATACTGTTTAAGCTTTTTGGCAGTGGCAACATCTTCTGCCGCTTTTACTTCCGAAAACCCTCCCGTTTCCAGAAAGGTATTTTTTTCAGCCCAGAATATACCGCAGTAAAGCCCTGTAATACCGAAGCCTATTCTGCAAAGTCCGTCATTACAGTGAAGCGGCAGGGAATAGCGTTCAAAACGTATCGGTGCACCGCCGCCTATATACTTATTTGTTGAAAGAAGAAAGGCTATTTCCTTTAGCGTACCTCTTGTCATACGGTTATCGCAGTCTATCGTTACCACAGCTTCACCGTTTGCCGCAAATATTCCCGTATTTCTTACGCTTGCTATACAGCGTTCATCATTGTACAAAACCCTCGCTCCGCATTTTTCGGCAAGCTCTGCGGTTCTGTCTGTACATCTGTTGCATACAACTATAATTTCCGTAAAGCCGCCGTAAAATTTTGCGGCAGCTCTTACAGAACGTATACAGCGTACAATATATTTTTCCTCGTTGTGAGCAGGTATAACCACTGTAAAAGTATATTTTTTCATATGTTTTTCCTTTACGATAATATTTGACGTAAATTCTTCTTATGTTGTGCTGAGACCGTCTTTTTGCTGAGGCTCCATAATTTTTTCAAAGGTTTTCTTTGCTTCGTTGAAAAATACCTCGCCGCCTGTTTTCGCAAGGTTTTTAAGTATTTTGAAAATTTCGTTTCGGCGTTGAGGTGAAAACTGTGCTGCGGCTTTAAGTATGGCGTTGTATGAAACAAGCCTGTTTTTGTTCAGTTCTGCCAGAGTTGCCGCTCCCGAAGCTTCTATGGTATCAAAAACGGAAGCCACAAAGGTTTTTCGTTCATCATCACTAAGTCCGCCGAGCCATTTCTGAAGAGTTTCGCTCATAAGCATACTTTCGGTTGAAAGTCCGTCTGCTTCCACAAAGCTGACACCCGTAACGCACCATGAGCAAGGGTGGTGCTGATATATACCCTTTGCGGTACTTTTTACCACTTTCTTTTCCTCTGCACTTGACAGCAGGATACCTACAAGTGAGGATTCGGGCATTATCTTTTTTACCTTCGGGAGAATTTCCCTGTACTGTTCCGAGCCTGCAATGACGCTCTTAAATCCCGGCCCGTCATTGGAATAGACCTCCGTTATACGGTTTTTACGTATTTCTTCGTTACAGAATGCCGAGCTGTAAACAGCAAAGTTTCCGCCCTTTGAGTGTCCTCCTATGCGTATGCTTCCCTCCAGAGCTTCTGCTGTCTCGTTTACGTACTGTACCGCAGCCTTTTGCCCCGGAGTTTCCGATAAAAAGCTGAAATTGCAGTCCTCACGCCAACCTGTAATAGTTCCGTCAGTTCCCCTGAAAGCAATATAAAGCGATTTATCTTCCAGTATAAATGTTACCGCTGAGCATTGAAGCTGTTTTTCCGCATCTATAATATCTACGTATCTTGTAAGCCTTATGCTTTTAAACCTGTCGCAGACGGCAGCCTTTTTAAAAAGCGGAAAAGGGTCGTTCAGCGGAATATTCGACTTGTTTTCAGCTTTTACATATCTTCTGTAAAGCTCACCTATGGTAATTATCTCGTTCCTGTCCGCCATAAGACCGTCCATATTTACATAGGCAAGCTCCGAAAAAATAAGATTGTCCACTTCATTGAAACTGCGTTCGCTGAAAAGTATATCACCTCTCCAGTCTATATAATCAAGTATGCTTCCCATACCGTTTCCCCCTTTTATTATTGTATAAAAATACAAGAATGAAATAGCCGTATGCGTACAGGTGCAAACAGCGTTCGGTAAACAACCTTATTTTAAAATATACATATGAATAAAGCGTGAACTTGATGCGATTTTTACTTATTCTGAAAGCTTGTATTTGGTTTCACAGAAAAATATGGTATAATATATTAAAGAGGTGACACGATGATTTACACTATAACACTTAATCCCTCAATAGACTATGTTGTTTATCTGAACAGCTTCAGCAGAGGCACTGTAAACAGGACTGTAAGGGACAGCTTCTGTATAGGAGGAAAGGGCATAAATGTATCTTTAATACTTTCCGAGCTTGGCATTGAAAGCTCGGCGATGGGCTTTACAGCAGGCTTTACAGGTGAAGCCATAGAAAAAGGTCTTGAAAACAGGGGTATACGTGCAGATTTTGTAAAAGCCGAAAACGGTATTTCACGGATTAACGTAAAGCTCAAGGCGGAAGAGGACAGCGAGATAAACGGTCAGGGACCTTTAATAAGCGAAAGAGAGCTCGGACTTTTTATGAAAAAGACGGATATTATTTCAGACGGTGACACTGTGGTTATAGCAGGCAGTATTCCGAAATCACTTTCTGAGAATACTTATGAAAAAATTCTTGAAAGGCTGAAAAACAGAAAAGTACATACGGTAATTGATGCAGAAAAAAATCTGCTTTTAAACGCTCTCAAATACCGTCCTTTTCTTATAAAGCCCAACAGACAGGAGCTTTCGGAGATATTCGGTACTGAGATAAAAAGCTATGCCGAAGCTGAAGCTTACGCAAGGAGGCTTCAGGAAATGGGAGCAAAAAATGTAATAGTTTCTTTGGATAAGGACGGAGCTTTTATGGTTGATGAATTCGGTAAAAGCCATAAATCGGGAATTATTGATGAAAAAATAATCAATACAGTAGGCTCAGGTGATTCAATGATAGCCGGTTTTCTTGCAGGCTATCAGAAAACATACGACTATGGCTATGCTCTTACAATGGGTACTGCCTGCGGAAACGCCACGGCATTTTCCGATTGTCTTGCAACGAGAGAAACGATTGAGGAAGCTTTCAGGAAACTGACATTTAAACCTTTTTGAGATGCAGTAACAATATGAAAGAAAACTTTTGAAATGCCCCTTGTCAATGTATCTGATATGAGTTATAATATAGCGTGTGTTTCTATTTTTTCACACAAAATTTCCTAGGAGGACGACAAAATGGAAAAAACTGAACAGCTTTATGAAGGCAAGGCTAAAAAGGTATTTGCTACAGAAAATCCTGATTACTGCATAGTATCATATAAGGATGACGCAACAGCATTCAACGGTTTGAAAAAAGGTACAATCGTAGGCAAGGGAGTAGTAAACAACAAGATGTCAAACTATCTTTGCAGGATGCTCGAGGAGAAAGGAATCCCTACACATTTTGTAGAGGAGCTTAGTGACCGTGACACAGTAGTTAAGAAGGTTCAGATTGTTCCTTTGGAGGTTATAGTAAGAAATAAGGCAGCAGGAAGCCTGTCAAAAAGACTTGGCTTGCCGGAGGGAACTCCGATGAAGACAACAGTTTTGGAGTTCTGCTATAAAGACGATGATCTCGGAGATCCCATAGTTAATGAATACCACATTCTTGCGGCAGAGCTTGCAACCGAGGAAGAAATAAAGAAAATAAGCAGTATGGCTCTTAAAATAAATGATATTCTCTGCGACTTTTTCAGAAGCGTAAATATCGACCTTATCGACTTCAAGCTTGAGTTCGGACGCTATAAAGGGGATATAATCCTTGCAGATGAGATTTCACCTGATACCTGCCGTTTCTGGGACGTAAACACTCAGGAAAAGCTTGACAAGGATCGTTTCCGCAGAGATATGGGCGGAGTAGAAGAGGCTTATGCCGAAGTAATGAAGAGAATAGGTCTTGCATGATAGACAGTAAGTATATGATAAATTGTCGTGAGGTGAGTTGACATTGGCTTGTATGTCTGACGGCTTTTTTGATGAAAAGCTTCACGAAGAATGCGGCGTATTCGGAATTTACGGCGACGGCTCGGTAAGTCCCGCATATGCCTGTTACAACGGACTTCTTGCTTTGCAGCACAGAGGTCAGGAGAGCTGCGGAATTGCTGTAAATGACTGCGGAGTAATAAAGTATCATAAGGATATGGGACTTGTTACCGAGGTTTTCAACAATAAGGTTCTCGATGGTCTGAAAGGACAAATAGCGGTGGCTCATGCCCGATATTCAACAGCAGGAGGAAGCGTAAGGGAAAACTCCCAGCCTCTTGTAATGAGATACAAAAAAGGCGTTATGGCTATAGCACATAACGGAAATCTTACAAATGCGGTTGAACTCAGGCACGAGCTTGAGCACAGAGGAGCAATTTTTCAGACAACCATAGATTCCGAAGTAATAGCCTATATAATAGCCAGAGAGCGAATAAAAACCCATGCTGTGGAGGACGCTGTAAGGCGAACAATGTCGCAGATAGAGGGAGCATATTCCCTGCTTGTTATGAGTCCGACAAAAATGATAGCCGCCCGTGATCCTTACGGATTTAAGCCGCTTGTTATGGGAATGCTCGAAGGCTCGTATGTATTTGCAAGTGAAACGTGTGCGTTGGACGCATGCGGAGCTGAGTTTGTAAGAGATGTAGAACCCGGAGAAATAGTTGTTGTAACCAAGGACGGAGTACGCTCTATAAAGGAGCATTGCGGCAGAAAAAAAGCCGTATGCGTATTTGAATATATATATTTCGCAAGAACAGATTCCGTAATAGACGGTATAGGAGTTTATGAGTCGAGAAAGCAGGCGGGACGGATTCTTGCAAGAGAGTTTCCTGTTGATGCAGACCTTGTTATAGGCGTACCCGAGTCGGGAATAGATGCGGCTATCGGATACAGTGAAGAATCGGGAATCCCCTATGAAAAAGGTATTGTCAAAAATAGTTATATAGGACGAACATTCATAAAACCCAGTCAGAAAGAAAGAGTAAAGAGTGTCCGCATAAAGCTTAACCCTCTCGGTACTTCCGTAAAAGGAAAAAGAGTTGTTATGATTGACGACTCCATAGTAAGAGGAACAACCTGTGACCGTATCGTAAAAATGCTTAGAGATGCAGGTGCAAGTGAAGTACATCTCAGAATAAGCTCGCCGCCGTTTATGTGGCCGTGCTATTACGGAACGGATATACCCTCAAGAGGTGAGCTTATTGCCTGCAATCACACCATAGAGGAAATAGGAAAAATTGCCGGTGCGGATTCCATAGGCTTTCTGCCCGTAGAATATTTATCCGAAATGCTTATGCACAAGTGTGACGGTTACTGTGACGGCTGCTTTACCGGAAAATATCCTGCCCCCACAACACAGAAAATGCTTGCGGGAAAAGAACGTGGCGGACTTGAAATAAAACCTGATAAATAACGGGAGGAAAAATCCTATGAAAAACACCTATGAATCACCCTTGTCGTCAAGATACTGCGACAAGGAAATGAAATATATCTTTTCACCTGATATGAAATTCCGCACATGGCGTAAGCTGTGGATAGCTCTTGCCGAAACCGAAATGGAACTCGGACTGCCGGTTACGCAGGAACAGATTGACGAACTCAGGGCAAATGCCGACAATATAAATTACGAAGTCGCACAGGAAAGAGAAAAGCTTGTGCGTCATGATGTTATGTCACACGTTTATGCATACGGTGTACAGTGTCCCAAGGCTAAGGGAATAATCCATCTCGGAGCTACCTCCTGCTATGTAGGCGATAACACCGATATAATAATTATGACAGAAGCTATGAAGCTTATAAGAAACAAGCTTATAACTGTTATCCGCAATCTTTCGGCATTCGCCGAAAAATATAAAAACCTTCCCACACTCGGCTTTACACACTTTCAGCCTGCACAGCCCACAACTGTAGGCAAAAGAGCCACACTCTGGATTCAGGATTTGCTTATGGATTTGGAGGACGTTGAATATCAGCTTTCAAAAGCGAAGCTTCTCGGCTCAAAGGGTACAACCGGAACACAGGCAAGCTTCCTTGAGCTGTTTGAGGGCGATCACGGAAAATGCCGTGAGCTGGACAGAAAAATCGCTGAAAAAATGGGCTACAGCGGCTGCTTTGCCGTTTCGGGTCAGACATATTCCCGTAAGCTCGATTCCCAGTTCCTTTCTGTACTCAGCGGAATTGCCCAGTCCGCTTCAAAGTTCTCAAACGACATAAGACTGCTTCAGCACCTGAAAGAAATCGAAGAACCTTTCGAGAAAAATCAGATAGGCTCGTCTGCTATGGCTTACAAGCGTAATCCTATGCGTTCTGAGCGAATTACTTCACTTTCAAGATACGTTATGTGCGACGTTCTTAACCCTGCAATAACTGCCGCTACTCAGTGGTTTGAAAGAACTCTTGATGACAGTGCAAACAAACGTATAAGTGTTGCAGAAGCTTTCCTCGGAGTTGACGCTATTCTCAATCTTTACGCAAATGTAGCAGACGGTCTTGTTGTATACGAAAAAGTTATCGAGCAAAGACTTAGAAAAGAGCTTCCTTTTATGGCTACCGAAAACATAATGATGGACGCTGTAAAAAGAGGTGCTGACCGTCAGGTTCTACACGAAAGAATAAGGGTTCACTCTATGGCTGCCTCAAAAGTCATCAAAGAGGAAGGCGGAGAAAATGACCTTCTTGAAAGAATTGCCGCAGATGAAGCTTTCGGCGTAACTCTGGAAGAACTCGTTTCCATAATCTCACCCGAAAAGTATGTCGGAAGAGCACCTCAGCAGACAGAAGAATTTCTGAATGAGGTTGTAAAGCCTGTTCTCGATAAATATGCTGACATTGCTACAGAACAAGCTGAAATTAACGTATAATCAAATTTAAAATACAAACTTAAAAATATATAAACGTGAAGTTTAGGTCAAGCCTTTTCAAAGGCTTGCGGGTCAAGGGCAGAGCCCTTGCGGTTTCCAAAGGCAGAGCCTTTGGTGGGATTTTTAAGGGCAAAGGAGCTAACTGGGGCGATGAGGGCAAAGGTAAAATTACCGATGTACTTGCCGCACAGTCCGACATAGTTATCCGTTTTCAGGGAGGCAGCAATGCAGGTCATACCATAGTAAACAATTACGGTAAGTTTGCACTGCACCAGCTTCCCTCAGGAGTGTTCCACAGCCATATTACAAATATAATAGGCAACGGCATAGCACTCAGCGTTGAGAATTTCGTCAAGGAAATGAGCGAGCTTGAAAAACGTGGAGTTCCTAAGCCCAACATACTTATATCAGACAGAGCACAGATAGTAATGCCCTATCATATAGCGTTTGACTGCTATGAGGAAGAACGTCTGGGTAAAAACTCATTCGGCTCTACAAAAAGCGGAATAGCTCCGTTTTATTCCGATAAATATTCAAAAATCGGTTTTCAGGTCAATGAGCTTTACGACGATGTAGATACTCTCAAAGAAAAAATAAAGAGAGTTCTTGAAATAAAAAATGCTACCCTAAAAAACCTCTATAACAAAGAGCCTGTTTCTGAGCAGGAAATTTTCGATAAGCTTATGGAGTATAAGGAGCTTCTTGCACCGTATGTTGCGGATACTTTCTCTTATACATACGAAGCTGTAAAAGCAGGCAAAAACATTTTGCTTGAGGGTCAGCTCGGAGCCTTAAAGGATACCGATTTCGGCATATATCCTATGGTTACCTCATCAAATACCATAGCAGGCTACGGTGCAGTAGGTGCAGGCATTCCCCCTTATGAGATAAAAGAAATCGTAACCGTTGTAAAGGCTTATTCCAGTGCAGTAGGTGCAGGAGAATTTGTTTCTGAAATTTTCGGAGATGAAGCTGACGAACTCAGAAGAAGAGGCGGTGACGGCGGCGAGTACGGAGCTACTACAGGCAGACCCAGAAGAATGGGCTGGCTTGATTTGGTCGCAACACGATACGGCTGTCGTGTTCAGGGAGCTACTCAGGTTGCTTTTACCGTGCTTGACGTTCTGGGTTATCTTGATGAAATTCCCGTTTGCGTGGCATATGAGCTTGACGGAGAAAGAATAGATTACTTCCCCTCAACAACAAAGCTTAAAAGAGCTAAACCCATACTTGAAACTCTCCCCGGCTGGAAGTGCGATATTTCCCATATTAAAAAATATGAGGACTTGCCCGAAAATTGCCGTAACTATATAGAGTTTGCCGAAAAACATATAGGTGTTCCTATAACTATCGTTTCCAACGGAGCAAAAAGAGAAAACATAATCTACAGATAATGGTGAGCAGCTTATGAATATAAAAAATGAAGCAATATTGGTAATGGATTTCGGAGGGCAGTACACCCAGCTTATAGCAAGACGTGTTCGTGAACAGAATGTATACTGCGAAATAAAGCCCTACAGAATAAGTGCCGATGAAATTAAAAGTGCAGGATATAAAGGTATTATATTTTCGGGCGGCTCAAACAGCGTTTACGGCGAAAAATCCCCTAAGTGCGACAAGAAAATCTTTGAGCTTGGAATACCTGTTCTCGGAATTTGCTACGGAGCACAGATTATGTCTTATTTGTGCGGCGGCGAAGTGTCAGCCTCAGATGTAAAGGAATATGGAAATACAGAGGTAAGCTTCGATAATACAAGCTGTATATTTGACGGACTTTCACAAAAAAGCATAGTATGGATGAGCCATACCGACTATATTTCAAAGCTTCCTGATGGTTTCAGGGTTACAGCTTATACCGCTGACTGCCCCGTAGCTGCGATGGAAAATTCCGAAAAGAAGCTTTTTGCCGTACAGTTCCACCCCGAGGTTCAGCATACCGCTGAGGGGAATGATATGCTCAGAAACTTTCTTTTCAAAGCCTGCGGTTGCAGCGGCGACTGGCAGATGTCCTCTTTTGTAAGCGAAACAATAAAGGCACTTAAAGAGAAAATCGGCGATAAAAAGGTTTTGTGCGGACTTTCGGGCGGAGTTGATTCATCTGTAGCCGCAGTACTCGTACATAAGGCAGTCGGAAAACAGCTTACCTGCATTTTCGTTGACCACGGTATGCTCCGAAAAGACGAAGGAGACCAGGTCGAAAAGGTATTCAGGGAGCAGTTCGACATAAATCTTGTCAGAGTTAATGCCGGAGAGCGTTTTTTGAGTAAGCTCAAGGGGGTTGACGAACCCGAAAAGAAAAGAAAAATTATCGGAGAAGAGTTTATCCGTGTTTTTGAAGAGGAAGCAAGAAAAATAGGTGCAGTTGATTTTCTCTGTCAGGGTACGATATACCCCGATGTTGTGGAGAGCGGAACGGGTGAAGCCTCTACCATCAAAAGCCATCATAATGTTGGAGGACTTCCCCAAAACGTGGACTTCAAGGATATAGTAGAGCCCTTGCGTGACCTGTTCAAGGACGAGGTAAGAAAAGCAGGTATCGAGCTTGGAATACCCGAATTTCTTGTATGGAGACAGCCGTTCCCCGGTCCCGGACTTGCAATAAGAGTTATGGGTGAGATTACCGAGTTCAAACTCAATATTCTGAAAGAGGCAGACGCTATTTTCAGAGATGAAATAGCAAAGGCAGGTCTTGACAGAAAAATCAACCAGTATTTTGCAGTTTTCACAGGAGTAAAAAGCGTAGGCGTTATGGGTGACGGACGTACCTATGACTATACAATAGCTCTGCGTGGAGTTACTACCAGCGACTTTATGACTGCTGACTGGGCAAGGATTCCGTATGATGTTCTTGCAAAGACCTCAAACAGGATAATAAACGAGGTAGAACACGTCAACCGCATAGTTTACGATGTTACCTCAAAGCCACCCTCAACCATAGAGTGGGAATAATAAACAAGACCTCAGAAACGGCGTAGATACGCCAAAAGCCGTTATCAGCCTGTTATCATGGCATCAATTTGGCAACATTTCTCTATCATCGGCAACAGTTATAAATATTCTGTCTGAAAAGATAAGAGCTATCTGATTCAAGTTAGAATCGGATAGCTCTTTTTGTTTATTTCAATCTCCACTTTTTTGTGGCTTCATCTCTTTGAACTTTCCCTTCTTTCTCAAGTTCTCTCATAGCAGCTACACCGTAGTAACGCTGCTGTCCCGAAGTAGCATTTTCATAATCTCCCCAGTCAAGACCACACTCTCTGAAAATGAATGACAGTGACTCTCCATCTGCGGTTTTCATACAATTGGATTCATTAGACATAAACAGAATGATCAATTCTTTGATTTGTTTACGCAAATCAAAGCCTTTCTGATAAAAGTTACTCATAATTAGTTCTCCTTTCTGTTAAAACATTCCGCTCCGCCTCCGACCTCGGATACCTATACCTCCACTGGTCATACTCCTCACGGCTGATTTCCCCATTGCGGTACTTCTGAGCCATTTCCTCCCAGGGTTCAAGCAGACCTGTCATCTTCGCAAAGGTCGAGCCGTTCTGCCTGTTGATGCGGATACATATTTCATCGTCCAGGCGGTCGATCTTGAAGCCATATAAGTCCTCTAAAGCAAACAGCGTATGCATAAGCCCGGTGTAGCTGTCGGTGTTCGGGACGTTCAGGGCTTCGGTCGATACGTCAAGTGCGTCGGCAAGCTGTTCCACAAGATCAGCTTTGGGCGTTCTCGAACCTGATTCATACTGCGCCATACGAATATCGGCTGTCCGTTCCGAGAAGCCGACCTGCAAGCCAAGGAACTTCTGTGTCATACCACGCAGCTTACGGAAAACCTGATTTTTTTCCGATTTTTATAATGATTATACTCCTTATAGTTTTAATTACAAGCATAATTTTGAAAATATTTTACTTTTTTATCATATTTGTATTGCTTTTATTAAATCTTGTTACAAAAACAAGAATAAAACCTTGAAAAAAAATATTGTTTAATTTATAATAAAACAGACGAATACTTTTGAAGTCTTAAATATGATAGTAAGGAGTAATACCAATGTACAAAGATATGTTAGATACGATTGGATTTTTAGGAGGCTGCGACAGCGAGGTTGCTCAGGGTATGGAGCTTGAGCTGAAAAGACAGAGAAGAAATCTGGAGCTTATCGCTTCCGAAAATATTGTTTCGCCTGCTGTTATGGCTGCTATGGGAAGCGTGCTTACCAATAAGTATGCAGAGGGTTATCCCGGAAAGCGTTACTACGGCGGCTGTCAGTGTGTAGACATTGTTGAGGAAATTGCAAGAAAGAGAGCTTGTGAGCTTTTCGGAGCAGAACACGCAAATGTTCAGCCGCATTCGGGAGCACAGGCTAATATGGCAGTTTACTTTGCAATGCTCAAGCCCGGCGATACCGTTATGGGAATGAACCTCAGCGAAGGCGGACATCTTACACACGGTTCACCTGTAAATATGTCAGGAAAATATTTTAACTTTGTTTCATACGGAGTAGACCCTGTTACACATCGTATTGATTATGACAAGGTTCTGGAAATTGCAAAAGAGTGCAGACCCGCTATGATAGTAGCAGGAGCGAGTGCATATCCGAGAATAATTGATTTCAAAAGATTCAGAGAGATAGCAGACGAAGTCGGTGCATATCTTATGGTAGATATGGCACATATAGCAGGACTTGTTGCGGCAGGAGAACACCCCAACCCTGTTGAGTATGCACATTTCGTTACAACAACAACCCACAAAACCCTCAGAGGCCCCAGAGGCGGTATGATTTTATGCAGGGAAGAGCATGCAAAGCTTATAGACAAGGCAATATTCCCCGGAACTCAGGGAGGTCCTCTTATGCATACAATAGCTGCAAAGGCGGTTTGCTTCGGTGAGGCACTCAAGCCTGAGTTCAAGGAGTACGGAAAGCAGGTAGTAAAGAACTGTAAGGCACTTGCTGACGGACTTGTAAAAAGAGGACATAAGCTTGTAAGCGGCGGTACGGACAATCACGTTATGCTTCTTGATTTAAGAGATACAGAGCTTACGGGCAAGGAGCTTGAGCACAGACTCGATGAGGTCTATATAACCGTAAACAAGAACACTGTTCCAAATGAGCCCAGAAGTCCTTTCGTAACGAGCGGCATACGTATGGGTACTGCGGCAGTAACGACAAGAGGTCTTGTAGAGGAAGACCTTGATAAGATAGCAGAGTTTATTTCCTTGATAATAAATGATTTTGAGGGAAATGCTGAGTTTGTTCGCAAGGGAGTTACAGAAATCTGTAATAAATATCCCTTGTATGAATAATATTATATTAATTTTTCAGAGGAGGAAAACTTTATGAAAACCTGTCCCCAATGTAAGAACGTTATAAACAATGACAATGCGGATTTTTGTCCAAACTGCGGAATGCAGTTTGCTCCCGACCCTATGGGAGGAAACGGATACAATATGCCTCCCCAGGGCAATATGGGCTATAACAATATGCCTCCCCAGGGTATGGGTATGGCTTACGACAACTTTGACCATACGGCAGAGTTTGACCCCAAGGATATTTCCGATAATAAGGTTATAGCTATGCTTGTATACCTGCTCGGTATAATAGGTATATTTATGGCTCTTATCGGAAGCAACACATCACCCTATGCCGGCTTCCACGTAAGACAGGCACTTAAATTTGTAGTATGTGAATCAATTCTTGCTATATGCACTATGCTTCTGTTCTGGACTATAATCGTTCCCATAGCTGCCGCAATAGCATATATAGTGCTTGCTGTTGTAAAGATAATCTGCTTCTTCCAGATTTGCTCCGGAAAAGCTAAAGAGCCTGCAATAATCCGCAGCTTAGGTTTCCTTAAATAATATCAGGGAACATATTAAGGCAAATTAAAGCTGTCACATTACAGTAGGTTTCAGCATAAACTTTACTATAATGTATTTTATAATTCGGAAATTTTACAGCATATTCAATAATATTGTCCGATAAAAATATAATAGTTGTTACAAATAACGAAAAATGCAGGATTTAGAAATAGAACTTGCATTTTTTGTTTTTTTATATTAGAATTAGACAGGCGATTATAAAGCTTTCTGAAAGGAAATAAATATAATGAATTATTTTGAGATGTCTAAAGCGGAGCTTGACGCTCAGCTGAAAAAATTAGAAAAAGAATATGCGGACTATAAGGAAATGAACTTAAACCTTGATATGTCCAGAGGCAAGCCGGGCGATGAACAGCTTGACTTGTCTGAGGGACTGTTCACTGCAGTACTTGACGGTAAGGACTGCAAAGCACTCAACGGAGTTGACTGCCGAAATTACGGTGTTCTGGACGGTATTCCCAGAATAAAGGAGATGTTCGCCAAAATTCTCGGTGTAGACGTAAGCGAGGTTATGGTAGGAGGAAACTCAAGTCTGAATATGATGTTCGATACTGTGTCGGCTATGATGACAAAGAATGTACATGGCGGAACACCTTGGGGCAGACTTGATAAAATAAAATGGCTTTGTCCTTCTCCCGGTTACGACAGACATTTTGGTATTACCGAGTATTTCGGATTTGAAATGATTACTGTTCCAATGACACCCGACGGTCCCGATATGGATATGATTGAAAAGCTTGTGAGCGAAGATGCTTCCATAAAAGGTATATGGTGCGTTCCGAAGTATTCAAATCCTCAGGGTATAACATATTCCGATGAAACAGTAAGACGCTTTGCAAGGCTTAACCCTGCGGCTGATGATTTCAGAATTATGTGGGATAACGCATATGTTATACATGATATTTCCGAAAAAGGCGACACTTTGTTAAACCTTATGGACGAATGCAAAAAGTGCGGTACTGAGGATTTGCCCATTATCTTTACTTCAACTTCAAAAATTACATTTCCAGGTTCAGGTGTAGCATGTATGGCTGCATCTAAGAACAATATGAAATTTATAAAAAAAAAGTACGCAGTTCAAACTATAGGCTATGATAAGCTCAATATGCTGCGTCACGTAAGATTTTTCGGTGACTATGACGGTCTTATGGCACACATGCAGAAGCACAGGGCTGTTCTTGAACCCCGATTTAATGCCGTTCTTGAAAAGCTCGAAAATCAGCTCGGAGGTATGGGCATAGCGGAATGGATAAAGCCTCACGGCGGATATTTCGTAAGTGTTGATGTTATGGACGGCTGTGCAAAAAGAGTTGTCCAGCTCTGTAAGGAGGCAGGTGTTATTCTTACAAGTGCAGGAGCTACTTTCCCTTACGGCAACGACCCGAGAGACAGCAATATAAGACTTGCACCTACACTCCCTCCCGTAGAGGAGCTTAAAACAGCTATGGATTTGTTCTGTATATGCACAAAGCTTGCGGCTCTGGAAAAACTCACCCGTAACTAAAAAATAATTTCATCTTGCGTCAGCACAGGCGATTGCAGATACGTAAGACAAAGTCTTACGTGCAAATGCAAGGCTTGCCTTGCATTTGGTAAAAAGCGTATGCTTTTTACTCTGCAATCGCCGCAGCCTGACTTGAAGCTTATTTTGTATGGATAAATTTTACATTGTTTTATTTGAAAAAATTTCAAAAAAGTGTTGACATTTTAAGTAAGATAGTGTATTATAATAAGCGTCGCTGGTGAGGGAAATCAAAACTCGGGCGAACGTCTTTGGTGTGGGAGCATAGCTCAGCTGGGAGAGCATCTGCCTTACAAGCAGAGGGTCACAGGTTCGAGCCCTGTTGTTCCCACCATTTTGGCCCGGTAGTTCAGTTGGTTAGAACGCTAGCCTGTCACGCTAGAGGTCGACGGTTCGAGCCCGTTCCGGGTCGCCAGCTTTGCCTTTGTAGCTCAGTCGGTAGAGCAGAGGACTGAAAATCCTCGTGTCGATGGTTCGATTCCGTCCGAAGGCACCATTATGCGGATGTAGCTCATC
>ONDU01000070.1 GCA_900316615.1 uncultured Eubacteriales bacterium
GGCTCAATGCAAACTTTGAGGGCTATTTACCGCAGGTTTCCGATGACCCTCTTGTATATGATACTCCCACTGTAGGTCACGGATATGTTGTAACGAACGGAGAGGAATTTTATAATGATATGTCACAGGACGAAGCATATGCATTTATGGTAAGCGTGGTTAATGACAGCGTTTATTCTTCTTCTGTAAACAACTTTATGATTAACCACGGAATAAAGTTCAATCAGCAGCAGTTTGACGCACTTGTGCTTTTCGTTTATAACCTAGGTCCCGGAACGCTGTATAATTCTGATGTTGAATCGGCACTTTCAAACTGCTGGCACAACGGAGAAAGAAATCTTGACTATGCGGATTATTCTGCTGTAAAATACGCTGTTATACGCCGTCACCATGCAGGCGGTGCATGCATATGGGGACTTCTTTACAGACGAATTGATGAGCTTGAAATATTCTTCTACGGCGAATACGACAGGGACGGCTGGAACAATAAACACAATATGAGCTATCCTTGGAATTGTGTCTGAAAAATACGGATCTGTCGCAGAACACAAAATTCTGGGACAGACCTCAGCTTTAAGCAAGAATATAAGTACTGTATCACAGAAATAAAGATTAAAAACGCTCTCTTTTTATGCTTTATGTTGAAAACCTTTCAGATTTATGCAGCCTTCTGATTGAATAAATCTAATTTGTTGCGGAAACGGTATGAGTCTGTATGTTGTATTTGTCGGATTGGCGAATAATCCTTCTCATACGATGTACTCACTCTCAACACCTGTCTGTGGATTTACATGCCTGCTCAATTTTTTCGGCTGGAGGATATACTGTTTTTGTCGCAATTAAATAGTACTATGAAAGCAAAGACCGGGAATCCCTTTTGGGCTACCCGGTCTTTCTTTTTGGGCTATCTTAACGCAACAGCCTCTTTTTAATTATATTTAAATTACGGTTACGGTGCAGCTTGCGGTTTTGCCGTTATGGGTGGTTACGGTGATAACTGTTGTACCCTTTTGCTGTGCAACAATTTTTCCGTTGCTGTACACTCTCGCAACTGTGAAGGTATATGTAGACTTTTCCCTTATAGTAAGTGTTTCTCTGTTAAGCTCAATGCTCTGAGGTGCTTTTTTTACGTTGACCTTGCATACAGCGGTTGTACCGTCCTGAGCAGTCGCCGTTATATAAGCCGTACCCTTTTTCTTTCCTGTAACAACGCCGTTTTTATCTACTGAAGCAATTTCTTTATTGTCAGTTGACCATGTTACATTCTGAGCAACGGGCAGAGCCTCGGCAGTAAGCGTGTATTTCTGTTTTACTCCGATATTTACAGCGGTCTTATTGAGCTTGATTTCTGTTTTTTCCTTGTCGATAATTCTCAGGGTAATTTCGCATGAGCCGTCATCGAAGGTAAGAAGCAGCTTATGAACACCCTCGCCCAAGGGCAGCAGCTCTGATTTTCCGATAGCTGCTTTTCCGTAATAAAGCAGCATATTGCTTTCTATATTTGAACCGATATAATTACCGTTTTCGCTTACCGATACTCTTTTTGACTTTGAATTTGTCTGTATTTTAATTCCCGATGATGAATTTATGTCCCATACAATATCCCTTTGGTCTGCGGTGATTTCCTGCTGTACGAGAGGCTTTATTTCGTCATATTCGGCATAAGCCATAACACGGTCTGCATTTTTCATCATAGGCTGACCATGAAATTCTTCTTCAGCATCAAAGTCCATTTCCCTGATAAGCACTTCACCGTCGCTGTTGCCGTTTATGTAGCGAAGAATGTGCTCCTGCGGGTCATAGTTCAGAACAATCGCTACGTGGTCGAAATATTTTCCTGAGCCGTCCCATGAAAAGAATATCAGACCGCCCTTTCTGAACGGCAGCTCATAAGGGTCTATATCGGTATGAACATACTGATTCCAGCCTGCATAAGCCTCAAGCTTTCTGTTGGAAATAGGTGTGTACCACACATTTTCCTGTTCAAAGTTGAACGCCTCTATCCACGTATCAGCTTCACTTTCATTTCTGGGGTCGGCACAGTAGGAGTAATAGAACTTCTTTAAATCAGCTTCACTGTAATATCCTGACTGATACATACACCAGCTTGTAAAAATAGCACACCAGTCGCAGTCGATATACTGACTTGCCTCACTTCCGTCTGAAACATATCTCTGAGCCCAGCGGGTATATTCCGTATTGCCTGTGTCGTATCTGTTCATACGCTTTTCAATACCCGTCCAGAGCAGACCGTCCCTTTTTGCCTGTTCTATGTCGATACCCTCGGTCGAATAATTCTTGTAGCCAAGCTGCGACAAGGCAATCTCAGCTGTTTTTTCCATGCTTGACTGTCCCTGTGTCTGTTCAATGACCTTTATGAGGCTGTCATAAAATGCTGACGTTTTATATTCATCAGAAAATATCTGTACATCAGTATTAACCGTACCGTAACTGAACGAGGTATCAGTAACAGCAGCCGCCGTACTTACGGCAGTATACGATGCCGTACCTGCGATCATAACCGCCGCCAGTATAAGGGAAAGTATTCTTTTTGTTGACTTCATAATTACAATTCATCTCCTGAACAGTTTTTTTAAGTAAGCTGAGCCTGCAATATTTCTATAGGCAAGGCTTGCCTTAAATACTTAAATATTATTATACATGAATAAACGGCAGTTCATACAGGTCAAAGACTGAGCCGATATAATGCGGATTATTTTCATTGTCTATAAGATATTTCTGCACATATATTGCATCAGACAGCTTAACCCCTCCTTTGCAGTCAACATTAGCTGCAATTTTGCTGAAGGGAGTTGCAGAACTGCCAAGAAGATTACGCTGAATGGCAACTACATCGGCAATAGTAACTTTTCCGTCATCGTTAGCATCACCACGCACATAGGTATTTTTTTCCGAAGCAGAATGTACCGTCTGTATCGTAATTGATGAAAGCATAACACAGCATAAAGCCGTCAAACAAAATTTCTTAAAACTCTTCATAAGCATATTCCTTTCTTTCTTATTGCATTATCTTAAAATACGCTGTCAGTATTTTTACTTTCAATTTGCAGGTATAAACGGCAATTCATATTCATCTAAAGGTATTTCCGAGCTGCTTGATGCAGGCTTCTGAGTTGCAGATTGCGTAGGCTTTTGAGCAGGCTTCTGAGTTGCAGATTGCGTAGGCTTTTGAGCAGGCTTCTGAGTTGCAGACTGTGTAGGTTTTTGAGCAGGCTTCTGAGTTGTAGCCTGTGTAGGCTTTTCGGTTGTGCCTTTCTTTGGTTTTTCCTGTTTCGATGAAGTGGATTGCTGCACAGCAGAAGAACTCTGAGTTGATTTGCTTGTGCTGCTGTTTTTACTGCTATTGTTTTTGGAGCTTTCATTCTTGCTGCTTGCGGCATTATCTGTACGATTACCGCTGCCGCCGTCAGTACTGCTGTTATTTGACGCTTGGCTGTTCTGTTCGTTTTCGGCAGTAGTCGGTTTTGTCGTTTCGGCAGCAGAAGCAGCACTTGAGCCTTCTTTTTCAGTGGCAGTGGTTTCGGTATTTTCGTTTGAATTTACCGTTACAGCTTCTGTACCGCCTGTTACCTGAGAATTTGCTTTTTCCTGACTGTTTTCGCAGCCGCATGAGGTCATTGCTGCGGTTATTAAAATCAGTAAGGAAGTTATTACAATCATTCGTTTCATAGTTTATCCGTCTTTCCTTTCAAGTTTTCTCATCTGTAATTTTACTATTAATTTTTCAGAAATTCAAGTATATAAAATAACGTGAGTTTGATGAAAAATTAAAATAATAAACGATTTCATACTATATACTATCTGATACATTGATAATTTATACATTTTACGATTTATTATCTTAGCTGATACAAACAAAATATATTCCGAGAGTATTGAGTTTCACCTATATATGTACAATTCTTTCTGTTCTTGAAAATTAATTTTTTCACGTTAATATTGAACAAGTTTTTTTTACTCTGTTTAATAAGAGAAGGTTTCTTTGGCAGAAAAGTATAGGCAGTCATTCCTGCAATCAGACTGACAAGAAAATTATCGACAGAACGGTGTCTTGTATGTTCTATCTGGCACATATTTTTCAGAAAATCATTTACCGATTCAATAACTGCATACCACATTTCGGACAGATTTTCTTTTTTATCAAACTCATGTTATGTTACTTATGTCTGCCTGCTGTCATGACGTAGGCATGGCTGTAAGTGATGAGAAAAGAGAACGATTAATACAAGGATTGATGCGAATCAGAGAAAACAAAAATTACGCTTTTGAATTTAAGGCAATACCGCACAATTCGCAGTGCACGCCTTGCTTGAAGCTTATTCCGTAAGACTGCCCCAAAAACCTTACTGCACACCCGGGATATTAACATAGTGGGTAAGAAAAATACAGTTCAGGAAGATTTGATGTGCTACGTCCAAAGCGGAAAAGACGGAAACCGCAAGTGGCTAGGCAAAATAAAAAACAAATACCGCAATACGCTTTCAATACTAAGTGCGACTTTTGCGTTCACGTCAAAAAGCATAAGATTCGGTTAAAAGCTTTAAGCTATCGAAACAGAGCTTTACGGAACAGGGAAAAGCCGCATAAATATAAAATTATTCTGCTCTCATACAGTAAGCTATAAAATCATCGTCAAGATATTCACCGTTTGCCATGATATTTATTTCAGCTATGGCTGGATAATAATGCATTGTGTGAATTATTATGGGAAGCTCTTTGCCAAACTTGTTCTTCAATGCCTGACAGCGGTGTATTTCTCTTACCGCATATATAATCTGCTCTGTAAGAATATCTATTGCCTCGCTCTCTTTTATCCTCTGCTGCCGGAACCACATATCTGTAAGTCCCGCTGTTGTTCCGTCCTCTCCGAAACAAAAGGTCTCATTCTGAAGCCAGAAATTATAATTCCACCTTACGGTACTGCTGTCAGTTTCCCCTTTGCACTCTTGTACAAACTGCTTTTCAGTATTGTACCCAAAATATATTCTTACGTCATATGTATCGTACATATCATAATCGACAAAAAAAGATATTGCGTAAATATCCTCATCATTCCACTTTAAAAGCTCCTGCAAAAAACATACCCATATCTCATTGCTTATATTAATTACCGAATTATTGTGAAGCTCACTGCTTCCGTTATTTTCAAACAACAGGCTGTACAATCCCATTCTGTATTATTCCTTTTTGAAGTATTAATGACAGTGTATCCTTAAAAATACAGGCTCCGTCAGCACCTGCGGCGATTGCAGGGTTTGCGGATATATCCGCAAACCGACAAAAAGGCAAGCCTTTTTGTTCCGTCGAAACTTTAGTTTCGACGCTGCAATCGCCGCAGCTCTGAGCGAAGCCGTAAGCTATGTTCAGGAAAATCTCACTTCTGCGGTGATTTTTTCTGACTAAAGCCTTGGGGAATATCGAACTTACAGTATTCCCCCAAATCCATCATAACAATATCATGGCTTGTCTGACGCATGCTCGGAATTATGAGCTGACTGTAATCCCCGTAAAGATACTTTAAGTATTTATCATATTCCTTAGGTATAGGGAACTTATATCCCTCAAAATCCCACTCAATGGCTTCGTCGAGATAGCAAGCGGGGAAATCCCCCTTGTATATATTTCTGCCCATTCCGTCATAGAGATACTTTGCGTCCTTTTTTTTCTCAAAAAATCTCAGGCACTTGTACTGAAGCCATTCGCTGGCTCTTATAGGAAATATGGCTTTCAGTATATTTGCAAAGAAGCTCTGAATTTTATGTCCGTTATCTATTTTCCGTTTATTCCACCTGTTAAATATCATGGAGCGGAACAAAAGGGTAAACTGCAGGTGCAGCTTTCTTCCGAAAGCAGAGTCCGCTGTTTTGTCATGAGCAAATATATCGAAATTCATACCGTTGTTCATCTGAGTATGTGACTTTGAATATTTGGTAGCGTAAACAGTATTGTTAATTCTTATTTTAGCAAAGGGATAATGACAGTACTTGTCCGTGTCCGAAGTCTGCAAAAACAAGGAATCGGGCAGTTCATCTGCCGCAACACTCAGGAACTTGTTGTAGTCCTCTCTCAGCATCATAATATCCGCATCATCGTCCCACGGAATAAAGCCGTGATGTCTTATAGCACCAAGCAAAGTTCCTCCGCCGAGAAAATACTTTATATTATACTTTTTGCATATTCTGTCAACATCAAGCAGATAGCCCAGCAATATTTTCTGTACATTCTTAAGCTTTCCGTTATGCGAATTCTGATAGAGAAACAGCTCGCTTTCATTCATATAGGACGAAACCATAAGCTGAATTATTTCGTCAACGGTAATTTCAGGCTCAAAGCCGTAAGCGTCAAGCTTCTGAGCATTCATCGCCACACCGTAATCAGGCTCACGGTCTATATCTATAAGCTCTATTTTGCATTTGTCAGGGTAAAGGTCATATATTTTCTCGACGAGCGTACCTGTGGATAAGGTAAATCCCCTGCTTACCACGTTATATACATGATTCACCTTAAGATTCACCATACAGCGAAGCAGTGTATCGAACAAATCATTTATGTACGTAAACGAATACTTCTTTCTTGACCTGATAATCTCAAAGGTTTTGCCCTGTGCAACAGCCATGAACATATCGCTGAAAAGATTTTCGTCAAACTGTGTACAAGCTCCCAGCAGTATTCCTGACCTGAGAATTATATATGAAAACCCGTTTTTCTTTGCATAT
>ONDU01000006.1:0-648 GCA_900316615.1 uncultured Eubacteriales bacterium
TTGCCGTCACCGTTGAAGGTAAGTGAGCCGTAATCTTTGTTAACAAATGTTCCGCTGTGAGCTTCGGGAGATGGCGAACTATCATCAGGCGGTCTGTCACCTGCACATGCCGCCAAAAAAACAGTTATTATTACCGCTGCTGTAAAAATAGTGAGTAATTTTTTCATCTGCTGCTCCTGCTTTACGGTAAATACTTTTATGTGTTATGCTATATCGTCCAATGTAAACAAGTCGGAAATATCGTCCTGGTCAACATCAAATTCGGAAGCAAATTCGCCTGACAATTCTGACGGCAATTCGTCTATATTTCCGCTTACGGCTATATTCTTGTTCTCAGGAAATACCCAAGGACTGATAAAGCCGGGATACCACAGGCAGGCAATAGTGCATTCCGCAATAAGCAAAATCACAAGCATTATTATAAGGAGGGTAAGACCGCTTGAAGAAGAGCGTTGTTCTGTATTTGAAGCATACTGCTGACCGTACTGCGGTAAGGTCTGAGGTTTGGGCTGCCCTGATTTAGACTGCTGCTGACCGTACTGCGGCAAGGTCTGAGGTTTGGGCTGCTCAGATTTGGACTGCTGCTGACCGTACTGAGGTAAAGTCTGAGGTTTGGGCTGCTCAGATTTGGACTGCTGCTGACCGTAC
>ONDU01000006.1:661-33590 GCA_900316615.1 uncultured Eubacteriales bacterium
TGCTCAGATTTGGACTGCTGCTGACCATACTGAGGTAAAGTCTGAGACTGAGAATGTTGCGGCTGTTTTTGCAGATCAGGCTTTTGCAGATTAGGCTTTTTCTGCTGAGCTTGTTGTATGTACGGCGGTTTGTATTCAGGCTGTTTTTCAGGCTTGTTGTAATGCTGAGGTGCAGTCTGTTTTGACTGATTTGTATACTGTGTATGCTGAGGGGATTTGGGTTGTTGGGGATGCCTGACAGGATACTGTGTATTCTGAGCTTGTGCAGGCATTTGAGCAGGAGCGTATTCAGATGAATGAACAGGCTTTCCGCAGGCAGGACAGAAGCGGTTTTTAGGTTCAAGCTTTGTACCGCATTTATCACAAAAATTAGCCATTTTAAAACCTCCTTATGGTCTGACAAGAGCAATAGCGGCAGTTGTTCCGTCGGGCCACATAAACTCTCCGACAGCATACTCCTTGCTTCCGTCGTAATAAAAATCTTTCAACGTTATTTTTCCCGGACCTGTTGCGGTTATTGTACCGTCCGACCACGAGCCGTTAAAGGTTGAGGGCGGTGTATTATCGTCCTGTGTTTTGTTTTCCGAACCGAGGAGTACATAGTACCATGTACATACAAGCTTTGTACCGTTTTGCGAAGCTGAGATATTGATATTGAAAAGATGTTTAGTAACATCATCTCCGTCAGCGGTAAGCATATATGCTTTCCAGCCGCCAAGTACAGACGAAACTTCATCTAATTTAACAGCAGAGGAGGGGAGAGACCAGTTATGCTTTCCTGTCTGTACATTGAATTTGAAGTCTTGTACATCTGCAAGAGAAGGATAATCCGAGGTACTGAGGCTTTCTGTGTTCGGAGTATGAACGGGTTCAGTATTTGTAACAGCCTGAGTAGCAACCTGTGTCGGTTTTTCGGAAGCCTTTTGGGTAGACTTCTGAGTAGCCGCTTGTGTTGTTTTTTCGGAAGCCTTTTGAGTAGGCTTCTGAGTAACTGCCTGTGTAGGCTTTTGCGTAGGTGCAGAGGTAGGTTTTTGAGTAGACGGCTGGGTTTCGGGAGTCTTTGTTGATTGCTCACCGGCTGATGATGTCTGCTCAGTGGGGTTGTTGTTTGAATTTTCGTCAGGGTTCTTGATACGCCAGCCTGTGATAAGAGAAACAAGTATCACTGCAAGCAGGGCGACATTAAGAACTCCTAAAATGATTGCAATTATCTTTTTTGCCAAAAAAACCACTTCCTTATTTTAAATTTAGGTATACAATCTAAATTAATTATATACCACACAGGCTTAATTGTGCAATAAGATAAAGTAATTTGATACTGACAAATTATTTACCTTTATTTTGATTAATTTGTACGATAAATTAAGAAACTTTCAATTAAATGAACCATAAAGTTTAGGTCAAGCCTTTTCAAAGGCTTGCGGGTCAGGGGCAGAGCCCCTGCGGTTTCCAAAGGCAGAGCCTTTGGGCAGGATTTTTAAGGGTGAAACCCTTAAACGGAAATAAAATTTACAAAAAATTAGCACTCTCATGGCTGGAGTGCTTGAAATTTGCCTTATGGTGATATATAATATAACTCACAGAAAAATCAGTCTTAAAAAATCAGGGCTGAAAAAATATAAATCTGAAAAAGGAGTTTTTAAAATTATGAGCAATCCTGTTTTTAAAATAGAAATGGAAAACGGAGATGTAATAAAAGGAGAGCTTTATCCTGAGACTGCACCCAATACCGTGAACAACTTTATAAGCCTTGCAAACAGCGGATACTATAACGGACTTACGTTTCACAGGGTTATATACGGATTTATGATACAGGGAGGCTGTCCCAACGGAACGGGAACAGGTAATCCCGGATATTCCATAAAGGGCGAGTTTTCAGGCAACGGCTTCAAAAACGACCTTAAGCATACCGCAGGCGTAATATCAATGGCACGCTCAATGATGCCCGACTCGGCAGGCTCACAGTTCTTCATAATGCACAGGGACGCACCGCATCTTGACGGCTCTTATGCGGCGTTCGGAAAAGTAACCGAGGGTATGGAATTTGTAAATGCAATAGCTGAATGCGATACCGATTTCAGAGACAGACCCCTTGACCCGCAGATTATAAAAAGCATATCGGTAGATACAATGGGAGTAAGCTATCCCGAGCCCGAAAAAGTCTGATTTGAGTGTTCGGGCATTTACCCAAAATTGATTTATTTTACAGAGAGGGAAATTAATTATGGAAAAGAAAGACTTTAAAGCGGAATCCAAAAGACTTATGGAGCTTATGATTAACTCCATCTATACTCACAAGGAGATATTTTTAAGAGAGATAATATCAAATGCAAGCGATGCACTCGACAAGCTCCACTTTATTTCTCTTACTGACGAAAAAGCACAGCAGCTTCCCGAGCTTTATATAAGCATTACAGCCGACAAGGAAAGCAGAACCTTGACCGTATCGGATAACGGTATAGGAATGAATAAGGAAGAGCTTGAGGATAATCTGGGAACAATCGCAAAAAGCGGAAGTCTGCAATTCAAGAATGAGCTTAGCGAAGATGAAAAGACCGATATTATAGGACAGTTCGGAGTAGGCTTTTACTCAGCTTTCATGGTTGCCGATGAGGTTACGGTTATAAGCCGAAAGTATGACAGTGACAAGGCTTATGTATGGAAGTCCGAGGGTGCAGACGGCTATACAATAGACGAAACACAAAAGGACAGCTGCGGTACGGATATTATTATGCACCTGAGAGCCGACAGCGAGGACGAAGACTACTGTCAGTATCTTGAAAGCTATAAGATACAGTCGTTGGTAAAGAAGTATTCCGATTATATCAGCTATCCGATAAAAATGGAGGTTGAAAGCTCCGTAAATACCGCAAATGAGGGCGAAGAACCGAAATATGAGCAGGTAAAAGAAATAAAAACGCTCAACAGTATGGTTCCTATCTGGAGAAGAAGCAAGAACGAGGTAACTCAGGAGGAATACAATAATTTCTATAAAGATAAATTTATGGATATGTCAGACCCTCTGCTTACCATAAGCGTAAGTGCGGAGGGTGCGGTATCGTATAAGGCTCTTATGTTTGTACCATCAGAGCTTCCCTACGGCTACTATACCAAGGAATCCGAAAAGGGACTTCAGCTTTACTCTAACGGGGTAATGATAATGGATAAGTGTGAGCAGCTTCTTCCGGATTATTTCAGATTTGTAAAGGGTGTAGTCGACTCGCAGGATTTGTCGCTCAACATTTCGCGTGAGCTTTTGCAGCATGACAGACAGCTTAAAATAATAGCTAAAAATATAGAAAAGAAAATCAAAACCGAGCTTTCAAAGCTTCTGAAGAACAGTCCCGAAAAGTACGAAAAATTCTGGAAGGCTTTCGGATTGCAGATTAAGTACGGTATAGCTTCATCTTACGGTATGAACAAGGATGTTTTACAGGATTTGCTTGTTTTCAGAAGCTCAGGTGTTGACGGATATACAACACTTGCAGATTATGTTTCAAGAATGCCTGAAGCACAGAAGTATATTTATTATGCGTGCGGTGATACAGACGAGAGAATAAAGGCTCTTCCTCAGACAGAGCTTTGTAAGGAAAAAGGCTATGAGTTCCTTTATTTTACCGATGAGATAGATGAATTTGTTGCGAAAACTCTCATTAATTATGAAGGCAAGACTATACTTTCCATAGCTTCGGATATGGCAGAGCTTCAGTCCGATGAGGAAAAGGCGAAAACAGAAAAACAGGCTGAGGAAAATAAGGAGCTGCTTGACTTTGTAACAGATACTCTCGGCGGCAAAATCAAGAAAGCTGTGATTTCCAAAAATCTTAAATCACACCCTGTATGCCTTTCCGCAGAAGGTGCTGTTTCCATAGAAATGGAAAAATACTTTGTACAAATTCCCGGCAGTGAGCCTAAGCCCAAAGCTGACAAGGTTCTTGAACTCAATGCTGAACACGGTGCTTTTGAGGCTCTCAAAAACGCTTTCGCTTCAGATAAACCCAAGGCTGAAAGGCTTGCAAAAATTCTGTACAGTCAGGCGGCTCTCATAGCAGGACTTCAGATTGATAACCCTGTTGAGTACTGCGACCTCGTTTGTGAGCTGTTTTAATAATCGGTAAATATATCAGGCTGACATGGCTTTCGTTGGCTTAAAAACTGCGGAAGCTGTGTCAGTCCTTACTGTATTTGTGGAAATTTCGCAGAAATTGCCAAAATACAGCTGTGTCTATGCTTGGGCTACAATCGCATACAAGGCTTTGACAAGGCTGTTTTTTCGGTATTTTAGTATTGATAAGGATAAAAAGTTATCTTAGCTGCTTATAATAATACGGAAAGGAGCGTTTTAAATATGTACGAACAAAACTACTGTTCCGTGTGCGGAAACAAGCTTGTAGATAAAAAGTGCGGTGAAGAGGAGGGGATTGTGCGTTACTGCGAAAAATGCGGAGAATTCAGATTTCCGATGTACAGCAGTGCTGTAAGTATGGTGGTATTCAACAGAGAAAGAAGCAAAATTCTTCTTATACAGCAATACGGAAAAAAAGACAATATACTTGTGGCAGGCTATATAAACAAGGGCGAAATACCTCAGCAGGCTCTTGTAAGAGAGCTTAAGGAAGAAGTAAGGCTCAATGCCGTTGAGTGGAATTATAACGCAAGCATATATTTTGAAAAGACAAATACGCTTATTCACAATTTTGTAGTAGTCTCAGACAGCGAAAACTTTAAAATAAAGAAAAACGAGGTCGATAAAGCACAGTGGTTTACCGTCAGTGAGGCAAAAGAATACGTAAAGCCGAACAGCCTTGCTAAAACATTTCTTCTGAAAGCACTAAGGGACAATGGATTTGCAGATGATTAAAAAAACAGCCTGAATAAATAAAAAAATCTTTAAAAAAAAGAAGATATATGCTATAATTTCAAAAAAGGGAGGTTTAATGTTATGAGATTTGTTTTAAAGCTTATATTTTTCCCCGTAAAGCTGTTGCTTAGGCTTGTTTTATCGCTTATTGCACTGCTCACGCTGTGGCAGCTTGTATATTACAGACTGCAAAAACTGGGAATTATAAAATCCGAATGGATAATGGAGAAAACTCCGTCCGGAAAAGGACTTAGGTTTGTTATGTCTTTTCTGGATAAGGTATTTATTTCCTTTCAGATATAGCTTGTAAAGCGGTGTACGAGGCTCATTCTCAGGTACACCGCTTTAAGTATGACAAATATGATAAAGCTGTAATTTATGGCTGTGAAGCTGCGGCGATTGCCGTGATAAAAATTCTTCGATTTTTATCACGCTTCAAGAGCTGTGCTCTTGAAAAGCAGCGAATTGCTCATTCGCTGCTGCAATCGCCGCCGTTTGAGCGAAGCCGCAGGTTTTTATAAAACGTCAGGGATTTTCTGACGGAAAGCAACCGTCGGCAATATCGCAGGCAAGGTTTTTGATTTGACCGGGAGCTTTGGAGTTATGAGCGATTTTGTTTACAAGCTTACGCTGGTCTGGTTTCATAAGCGAATACATTTCTGAGGCGGTTGAATTTTGTGCAAGTTCATCTGAAAGCGGAACAGGGACACGACAGTTAGAGAAAATCAAAATAAAGCACCTCCATAAGGTCAGGCAGCGAACAGGAAATAAAGTATTCCGAATATAACGGAAGCAGTAATGCCGTAAACGAGAACAGGACCCGCAATAACGAACATTTTTGCCCCCAAGCCTAAAACGAAGCCTTCGGATTTAAACTCTATGGCAGGAGCGACAATAGAATTTGCGAAGCCTGTAATTGGAACCAGAGTACCTGCACCGGCATGCTTTGCAATATTGTCGTAAATGCCTATTGATGTAAGCAGACCGCCTAAAAATATAAGTGATACAGAGGTGAGGGTTCTTGCGTCTGTCTGACTAAGCTTCAGCGACAGATAAAGGTTGGTAAGAGCTTGTCCTGTGCAGCATATTAAGCCGCCTGTTAGAAAAGCTTTCAGACAATTAACGGCAGTTTTGCTGTCAGGAGAGGCAAGAGAAGTCATTCTGGAATATTCCTGTTTGGTAATTTTCAAAATATCAAGTCCTTTCAGAATGATTTTATGCTATTTAATCATATTTATACATTGATAATATGAGATATTAAGTGCAAAATGTTAATTTTTTAAAATAATCCGTTAAATTTTTATTTTATGTTGGAATATCAAAAAAAAATGTGTATAATGTAGTGTGAGTATAAAAAGACAGGAGTTTGATTGTTACGAACCGTGAGATATATCTTGACAACAGTGCGACAACCAAGGTAAGCAATGCGGCAGCGGATAGAGTATATGATATGCTTGTAAATACATATGGCAATCCGTCATCACTGCATACAAAGGGCTTGGAAGCACAGCACATTGTAGAAGGTGCAAGGGATATAACTGCGAAAAGCTTAGGTGCGGACAGCAGGGAGATTTACTTTACGAGCGGCGGAACAGAGGGTAATAATCTTGCAGTAATAGGTGCTGCACTCAGGAGAAGAAAAACGGGAAACCGTATAGTAACCACAGCGGCAGAGCATTCTTCAGTAATTGAGGCGTGCCGGTATTTGGAGCAGCAGGGATTTGAGGTAATCTATCTCCCAACCGACAGATACGGAGCTGTATCTGAGGAGAGCATAGCGGAAGCCGTTGATGAAAACACTGTTCTTGTATCGGTAATGTACGTAAACAACGAGTTAGGTACGATACAGCCTGTTGAAAAGATAAGACGTATACTGAAAAGGAAAAATTCAAGAGCGGTTTTTCACACAGATGCGGTACAGGCGTTCGGAAAGATACCTGTCAGGGCGGGTAAGCTGAATGCCGATATAATAACGGTATCGGGACACAAGATACACGCACCTAAGGGTATAGGAGCATTATACATAAAAAAAGGGACTCTGATAACTCCCAGACAGTTTGGGGGAGAACAGCAGTCTAAGATAAGACCCGGTACTGAGGCATCAGCACTTATAGCAGGGTTCGGACAGGCTGTAAGCGAGATTGACCTTGACAAAATATCGGTGATAAGTGAGCTTAATGCTTATCTCAGAGAGAGGCTTTCGGAAATTGAGGGAATAGTTATAAACTCGCCCGACAATGCACTTGAGTATGTTATAAATTTCTCGGTAAGAGGAAAAAAGAGCGAAACAATAGTTCACTTTCTTGCGGAAAGAGGTATATACGTTTCTAGCGGTTCGGCATGTGCCAAGGGAAAGCAAAGCTATGTACTCAAGGCAGCGGGAATTGAGAAAGAACTTTCAGATACTGCAATAAGGGTAAGCTTTTCCAAGTACAATACAAAGCAGGACGTAGATGCTCTGACAGAAGCGATAATCTGTGCAAAGGGTATTATTGCAGACATATAAACGTCATATTTATTATTATTAAAGAAGGATATTTGCAGATGGAAGAAATCATTCTTATAAAGCTTGGAGAAATAGTACTCAAGGGACTTAACAGAAGAAGCTTTGAGGAAGTACTTATAAAAAATCTGAGGAACAGGCTTACAAAGGCAGGCAGCTTCAGGATAAAGACAGCACAGTCAACGATAGCGGTTGAGCCGCAGGACGGAAGCTGTGATATGGAGCTTGCGTGTGAAATTGTCGGAAAAACTTTTGGAATAGCGGCATATTCGAGAGCCTGCAAGGCTGAAAAAAATATTGAAAATATTCAGAAGACTGCTGCGGAGTATCTTGCTCAGGAGCTTGAGGACGCAGAAAGCTTCAAGGTAGAGGCAAAGCGTTCCGATAAGAAGTTTGCTCTGAAATCGCCGCAGATATGCGAGCTTACAGGAGGATATATACTTGAAAAATTCCCTCATTTAAAGGTAGATGTAAGAAATCCTGATATAGTTGTTACGGTAGAGGTAAGGGATTTCTGTGCATACATAAGAGGCGGAGTGATAAAAGGAGCAGGGGGAATACCCGTTGGTACGGGAGGCAAGGCAGTGGTACTCATTTCCGGAGGAATAGACAGTCCCGTAGCGGCATATACAATGTCAAAGCGTGGAGTTGAACTTACAGCCGTACATTTTGCAAGTCCGCCATACACATCACAAAGAGCCGAAGAGAAGGTCTGCAAGCTTTTGAAAACCGTTTCAGAATATGCAGGAAGAATGAATATGTATACCGTGCCTTTTACGGAAATTCAGGAGCAGATAAAGGAGAAATGTCCCGAGGAGCTTTTTACCATAATAATGAGAAGATTTATGATGAGGATAAGCGAAAGGATAGCGTATGACAATGACTGCTGTGCGTTGATTACAGGAGAAAGTCTGGGACAGGTTGCAAGTCAGACAATAAAGGCAATAGGCTGTACGGATACAGTTTGCGATATGCCTGTGTTCAGACCGCTTATAGGAATGGACAAGGACGAAATAGTAGTAATAGCAAGGAAAATAGGTACTTTTGAAACATCTATAGAGCCTTATGAGGACTGCTGTACGGTATTTACGCCTAAGCATCCCCGAACAAAGCCGGTACTGAAATATGTTGAGCAGGCAGAGAAAGAGCTTGACTGTGAAGCACTTATGGAAAGAGCGTTGGAGAATTTAAAGCTTACCCGCATAGGCTTCGGAGAGAGCGGTTTTTAAAGTTAAGTAAACAGCCGTTTATATCGGTATGGCGTTTTCGGACAGGCTTGTACAAGGTGCGGAGCTGCGATTGCAGACTCTGCGGACGAATGTCCGCAGTCGTTTCAGGAGCTTTGCACCTGAAACGTGTTAAAAGCGAAGCTTTTAACGTCTGCAATCGCACAGCGAAGCCGCATGTTATGAAAGCTGATATGCCGAAAGAACGGATTATATATAAATAGTTATAGTCAGAGCAAACATTAAACTGTTGCAGGGAAATAAAATTTAAGTTGGAGGAGTTATCTTTTATGAATGCTGAGTTGTATATACTTAGGAATGCGGGAGGCAAAGCAGCTCTCAGTAATTCGGAGCTGAATGCAATAGCTAACGCACTCAGGACGAGTGATACAAAGCTTGTTTACAAGACGGAGCTTGACGCAGATGAAGACAGGATATTAGAATGCGTAATACAATCTACCGACACTAATGAGAAGATAGACTATGTAATAATACCAAATGCATTTGACGGAAACGTAAACACTGTAATTTACAGAACACTTTCGGACATAGTATCTCACAAGCACAGCAGTGTAAAGAGAAGATTTACAGAGAAGAACGGTGATGGAGAGACTGAGCTTGTAAAGGCAGAGCCTATAGGAGAAAAGCAGCTTGAAAACGGTTGTTTTTTTGTAATAAACGGAGTAAGCTTTATACTTTTACCGAAGGATAAGGCATCTGTGCTGGAGAAAATGGTAAAGAAAGCCATACCGTTCGTAAACGAAAGGAACGAAAAGAGAGCAAAGAAAGCTGAAGAAGAAGCAGCGAAAGCCGAAAAGAAAGATGACGGACTAAAGCTCAGCGGAAACGAGCCTACAGCAGAAGTACAGTTAAAGACGTACAACAGAGCGACAATAAGCAACGGAGGCAAAGGCAGCGGAAGCAGGATAGATGCGAATAAAATAACGGTTATAGACAATACGGATACTGACGGAGTAGTATTGTCGGGAGTAAGAGAGTCTAAGGAGAAGGTAGGATTTTTCAAGGAAAGGTTTGTACCGCTCAAGACGGACAGCGGTAAAGAGAAAGCAAGGAAGATAATACTCGACTTAGCGATAATAGTATTCATAGTTACGGCTGTAATCATACTTAAGTTAATGGTTCTTGACCCGGTAGAGAACAGCAAGAAATATGATGAAATAAGGGATTTGGTAAAGACCGAGGCTGTAGAGGTAGCTACTGAGATAACGACTGATGCAGAAGGACACAAGGTGGTAATACAGGTAAAGCAGTCCAAGAAGTGGGACAAGCTGAAGCAGATAAACAGCGAGGTAGTAGGCTGGGTTACGATAGACGGAACCAATATAGACTATCCCGTACTTCAGCATCCCGGTGACAACGATGACGGACAGTTTTATCTGCACAGGGATATATACAGGAACTACAGCGGATACGGAAGCATATTCCTTGATTACAGAAGCAACAAGGCGGTAAAGTCGAAGAACCTCATACTTCACGGACACCATATGAATGACGGAAGTATGTTCCAGAACCTTATGGGATACGGAAAGTATACGGCAGATATGAGCTTCTACAATGACCACCCGACAATAGAATTTGATACACCTGACGGAGATGCGGTATACAAGATAATATCTGTATTTAAAACAAGTACGCTGGACGCACACGGAGATTTCTTCAACTATCTTGTAGGAAGCTTTGAGAGTGACGCTGAATTTATGAATTATGTATATCTTGTAAGGGCACGTTCACTTATAAATACAGGAGTAACCTGCAACGAAAAGGATCAGCTTCTAACACTTTCGACCTGCTCATACGAGTACAGTGAATTCAGGACTGTAGTAGTGGCAAGAAAGACAAGAGTTGGAGAGGACAGCAGCGTAGATACATCAAGGGCGTCGGCAAATCCCAATCCCCTGTGGCCTGATGTTTACTATGGATTTGACGATTCAAAGAAGCCTAAGGTAACGACATTTAAAACTGAGAGTAAGAACGGAAGAATTTCGTGGTATGACGGAAAGGGTAATCTGAAAGGTAAAGAAAGAATGTTTACTCTTCATGATGAAGAGGACGAGCTTGCTTCGGAGAATGCATCGGCAGCTGCATCGGCAACCACACCTGCGGCAACTCAGCAGGAGGTTACCCAGCCTCAGACGCAGCCGCCCACACAGGCACCGCCCACAGAAGAACCTGAGGTTAAGGCAGAGAGCATACTTTTCAACTACAGTACTCTTGTAGTTCCCATAGGAGGAAGCGATAAGCTGGAAATATACTGGACCCCCTCAAATGTTACCGATAAATCTATAAAATGGGAATCAAGCAACGCAAATATAGCAACGATTTCTCCGGGAGGGCTTGTAAAGGCAAAATCACCGGGAGAGTGTACAATTACAGCAGAAACGGAAAACGGCAAGAAAACGAGCTGTAAAATAGTTGTAACGGGCAGACAGGCAACAAAGCTTACAATATCACCTTCAAACTATTCTACTGACAAAAAGGGTGAGCAGTTTAAATTAACTGCAACGGTAGAGCCGAGCAATCATACAAGCACTGTAAAGTGGACATCATCCAATACGAAGGTAGCAACCGTAACAAGCAACGGTACGGTAAGAACAAAGGGATACGGAGAATGCAGGATAACAGCTTCAATAGATGGTCTTGAGGTAAGCTGCACGGTAACGGTAAATAAGCCGAGTACGCCTACACAGGCACCTACAAAGGCACCTGCACCTCCTACACAGGCACCTACCCAGCCTCCTACAGCAGCACCTACCCAGGCTCCCGAACCGACTGCTCAGATTGAGGAAAAAACTGACGGAGAATAATTTCGGGTACGGATTTTTGCCGGGGCTGTGCGGCTGCAAAACTGCGGAAGCGAAGCTTCCGCAGTCCTCAGAGCAAAGCTCTGAGACTATCAAAAGCTTTGCTTTTGATAGTTTGCAGCCGCCGTCAGAGCAAAGCCGAAGGCAGGAGAAAAGCAACAAAAATCTGAAAGGCTGATTTTATGAACACGGCACTTATCTATTATACTGCACACAAAACAGGTTACTGCGAAGCCTCGCTGAGAGGAAGTACAGAGCCTTTGGGAGTAAATATATGTAAGGTATATGCGTCAGTTACAGCGAAGAATCTCGGAGAAAATATAAATACCTGTCTGAATGAGTACAAAGTGCTTTTCATAGTGGGAGATATTTCAAGGAGTGACGGAGCAGGGCTGATGACTGTTTTATCAAGGGGCTTTGGAGAAAAGGAAGTTGTATGCAGGCAGATAAAGGCGGAAAACAGCAGAGGATATTTGATGGAGCTTGAGGGAAAAGTAATAGTTATACTGCCGGATGCTCCGGAGAAGATAAGTACACTTGTATCTGCGGGGCTTATAGAATACCTGAAGACGGAGAGCTGAGCTATGAGAATGAGGAGAAAGCCTTGGGCAAGACCTGAGCTTGAAGCGTGTGATTTTTTTATAAAAGAGCCTGAAAAGAAGAGAGGCATATGGAAATATGCATTTGAAAAAAAAGAGCAGCCGATTTATCTTGAGCTTGGCTGCGGAAAGGGTTCTTTTATAGGACAAATAGCATATAACAATCCCGATATAAACTATATAGGTGTGGATATAAAGAGCGATATGCTCGGAGTTGGAAGAAGAAACATAGTAAAAATTTTCGGAGACAGACCCGTAAATAACATACTTCTTACAGCATACAATGTAGAGCAGATAGAGAAGATTATTTCCGAAAAAGACGCAATAGAGAGGATATATATAAATTTCTGCAATCCATGGGGAAGAGAGAAGCACAAGAAACGCAGGCTTACCCATACAAGACAGCTTGAGCATTACAAGAGCTTTCTGAAAAAGGGAGGAGAAATATACTTCAAAACAGATGATGACGGACTTTTTGATGAAAGTCTTGAATATTTCAGGAAGTCCGGTTTTGACGTAACATACATAACAAGAGATTTGCACAACAGTGATGTTGAGTACAATATAGAAACAGAGCATGAAAAGATGTTCTCGCAGGAGGGCATACCAATAAAATACTGTGTTGCTGTATACGAAGCAACAGCTCAGATATGAGAGTATATGATAAAAAGAAGCAAAAAATTATCGTTGCAGGAATGAAAGGAGCAGTTGGTTTAATGAGGTTTAATTTAAGAATTATATTGACAGCAATTATGCTGATTTTTACTGCAATGCTTCAGGGCTGTTCCTTTGCGGGGATTTCAGACGAAAATCTGCTGCAGCCTCCGAGAGCAACGGGAGTAAAGGCTGACATACAGAACCTGCTTGAAACGACAACCAAAGGTGATTACAAGCTGAAGTATCCGCAAAACGGAGAAAACCGTTCAGCGATAATAATGTGCAGTGAAGAAGGCAGTGAACAAAATGAAGCCATAGCCTTTTATACAACAGGAAAGGACACGTCTGTAAATCTTGCATTTATGAATGAATCCGGAGGCAAATGGAGCGTAGTATCCGTAGTGACCAATCAGAATTCGGAGGTAGACAGGGTATATCTTGACGATGTAGACAACGATAAAAAGAATGAGATTATAGTAGGCTGGGTTTCATACGTATCATCGAACAATCAGATAATAATGTACGACTATACCGGAGAAACGATAACGCCGACAATAATAAGCGGAGACAATACGGCATATTCCGATATGGTATTGACAGATATAACGGACGATGGAGTAACAGATTTACTGGTACTCAACAGTTATATGGCGGCAGACGGAAACCAGTCCGAGAGGGGACAGTCTACGATACTGTACAGTGCATGCGTAAACGGAACCTTTTCAAAGGTATCGGAAATATCGATGTCATCTTCAGTTGTATCCGTAGCGAAGCTTACCGTAGGAAATATCGAAGGCAATGTAAAGGCATTGTTTGTTGACGGAGTTACGCAAAACAGTGCCGATGAGCTTGTGACGCAGGTAATATACTATTCAAAATCTGACCAGATTTTGAAAAATCCGCTCAACGTAAACGATGCTTCAGGAGAAAGCCAAAATATAACTCTCAGAAAGACCTCAACCGTATGCAAGGACGTAGACAATGACGGAATAATTGAAGTTCCCTCAACATATCTGCACGAGGTGAAAAACGGAGAAATACCGTCAGCTCCAATTATCAGATGGTACAAGGTAATGGCAGATGAGGACGTGAGAGAGGTTATGCAAACCTTTTCCAATTATTTTGACGCATTCTACTTTGTGCTTCCCGAAAGCTGGGAGGACAGGGTGGTTGTATCGGGAAACAATACTTCAAGAACAACAATGTTTTATGAGATAATCGGAACAGATATTACAACGTCCGATTATGAAAAATCTACAGAGACTGCAACCGAGCAGAGGGTAGAAAGTGCAACCATACCTGAGATAGATGATTCCGAAAAGCGTGAGCAGAGAGAAACCGTACTTGTAAATTCCGAGCCGTTGCTTACAATAAGGGTATTCACGCAGAAGGTGTGGAAGAATGAGGGGGCGGCAAGGCTTTCTGAGGGATACACCGTAATAAGGAATGAAAATGGTCTGGTATATACTTTCAAAAAAGGAAGCAGTGACGATGATAAGATGAATATAACGTCAAGGCAGATAAACCGCAGCTTTCACATAATAAAGTAACAGAGCTTTGACGGAGAAAGCATAAAAGTTTGGGCTTAACTTTTTCAAAGGTTCAAGGTTTTCAAAGGCGGAGTCTTTTTGAGAAATTTTTAAGGACAGAGCTTATTAAACTTTAATGCATCATATGATTTTTAAGGGAGGCATAAGGCTTGAGAAAGATACTTGTTTGTGAGGACGAGTCGGCAATACGTGACTTTGTGGTAATCAACCTTATAAGAGGCGGATATGAGGTCATTGAAGCAGAAAACGGAGAAACGGCACTCAAAAAATACGATGAAAACAACGGAGATATAGATGTGGCTCTTTTAGACGTTATGATGCCGGGAATGGACGGCTTTCAGGTTTGTAAGGAGCTTAGAAGAAGAAACGGTGATATAGGAATAATAATGCTGACTGCCAAAACGCAGGAAATGGATAAGGTAACAGGACTTATGCTCGGAGCAGACGACTATGTTACAAAGCCCTTTTCGCCCTCAGAGCTTGTGGCGAGAGTAGATGCTTTGCACAGAAGAGTAGTTCTTGCAAAGAAAACCGGTACGGGGAATTTCAGTGCAGAAATAAAGTCGGGAGTATTCGTTCTCAATTTAAAGAGCAGAGCTTTGCTTAAAAACGGAAAAATAATAGAGCTTACTCAGGTTGAATTTCAGATAATGGAGTACTTTTTCTCAAATCCTGGTGTTGCACTCAGCAGAACAAAAATTCTAAAGCACGTATGGGGCGATAATTACGTGGGTGAAGAAAAAATAGTAGATGTAAACATAAGGCGTTTAAGAATGAAGATAGAGGATCAGCCTTCAAATCCCAAATATATAGTAACTGTATGGGGACTTGGCTATAAGTGGGACGGCAAAGTATAAATCAAAATGTAATGTAAAAAAACTGAAAATACGGGCGGAGGGATAGAATGAGAAGAGGAATAACGGGCAGATGGCTGGTGAACACGTTCGGAGTAATTTTGGCTATAGTGGTTTTTCTTGTTGTTGTTCTGTCTCTTTTTATGAAAGGCTATTACTATAACGGAATACATCAGACGTTAAACGGAAGAGTGGACGAGCTGAGCAACGTAATAGGAAACTACAGCAAGGAATATTTCGATGTCGGAGCAAGAGGCTATGTTGAGAACTTTTCCGACAAGGAAAGCATGGAAATGATGATAATAAACTGGGAGGGAAAAATCGTAATAACCTCCACAGGCTTTCCGCCCGACAATACCGTTGATATGCCCGACTACAAGATTGCTATAAACAAAAAAAGTGAGGGCTACGGCTTCTGGCAGGGAATACAGAATGACGAGCATATAATGGCAGTCACAAAAATAATATACGATACAGCAGGCGATTCAGTAGGTGCAATAAGATACTGCGTATCTCTCGAGCCTGCCGACAGACAGATATTCGTAATGATAATGTTTATGATACTTGTGGGAATGTCAATCCTGTTTTTCGTACTTCTTTCAGGAGCATATTTCGTGCGTTCAATAGTAAGACCTATTCAGGAAATAAACGATGTTTCAAAAAGAATAGCACAGGGCGACTTTGAGGCAAGGCTTGAACGCAGAAACAATGACGAAATAGGAGAGCTTTGCGATTCCATAAACTATATGGCACAGGAGCTGGGAGTTTCCGAAAAGCTGAAAAACGACTTTATATCCTCAGTATCTCACGAGCTGAGAACCCCTCTTACTGCGATAAAGGGCTGGGCGGAAACTATGAAAATGGGAGATACGCCTGATTTCAGAACCTTTGAAAAGGGAATGAGCGTAATAATAAGGGAATCCGAAAGGCTTACGGGCATTGTTGAGGAACTTTTGGATTTTTCGAGAATACAGAGCGGCAGAATGGTAATAAATATGGAGCGTATAGACCTTCTGGCGGAGCTTGACGATGCAATATATATGCTCAGGGAGCGTGCGTTGAACGAGGGAAAACATCTTATCTATGACGAGCCCGAATTTGTTCCGCCCGTGCAGGGAGATAAAAACAGAATAAGACAGGTTTTCATAAACGTTATAGACAATGCACTCAAATATACTCCCGAATCAGGTGTTATAGGCATAGAAGTAAAGAGTGATGATGACAACATACAGATAATAATAAGCGACAACGGCTGCGGAATACCTGCCGAGCATCTGCCCAAGGTAAGGGATAAATTCTACAAGGCAAATCAGACGCAGAGAGGTTCGGGGATAGGTCTTGCAGTTGTTGACGAAATTATGAATTTACATAACGGAAGCCTTGATATTGAAAGTACGGAGAATGTAGGAACAACTGTTATTCTGACATTCCCCATAGAAAAGATAGAAGACAACTAAAAAGGAGGCATTTTGAATTATGGGTCAGACAAGAAAGGAACGCATAAAAAAAATAACCTCTATAGGCGGTTCTGCCTTGATAGAGGGCATTATGATGAGAGGGCCGCAGAAAGTTATGGTGGCTGTAAGAACAGGTGAAAATGATATATATACTCAGGAACTGCCGTTTGAGAGCCTTCCTTCAAAGTACAGGATATTCAAAATTCCGCTTATAAGAGGCTTTGCAGGTATGGTGGATTCAATGCGTCTTAGCTACAAGGCACTTTCCATTTCTGCGGACAAGGCTATCGAGAGTATACCGGAAGACGAGCAGGAAGAGCCGTCAAAGCTTGAAAAGTGGCTGGACGAAAAGTTCGGAGAAAAGCTTGTAGGTGCAATTATGACGCTTTCTATGATTATCGGTGTTGCACTTTCGATACTTATTTTCTTTATGGTTCCCACATGGCTTTATAACCTTATTTCAGGAGCATTAGGCTCAAATGACGGAATGTCGTGGGTAGGTGACAGGTTCTTCCGTTCGCTTTTCGAGGGTATAATAAGAATAATACTTTTTCTTTTGTATATAGTTCTCTGTTCACGTATGCCCGATATGAAAAGAGTTTTTCAGTATCACGGAGCGGAGCATAAAACGATTTTCTGCTACGAAAGCGACGAGGAGCTTACCGTAAGCAATGTTAAAAAGCATACACGCTTTCACCCCCGCTGCGGTACGAGCTTTCTTGTAATAATGCTGATTGTCGGTATAGTAATCGGATTGTTCATTCCTATTACAAACCCTGTTCTGAGAACTGCTGTAAAGCTTCTTCTGCTTCCCGTAACCTGCGGTATAGGCTACGAGTTTATAAGAATTTGCGGAAGATACGACAATAAAATTACTCGTATTATTGCTGCCCCGGGTCTTTGGGCACAGAGAATTACTACTAAAGAACCTGATGACCGTATGATAGAGGTTGCAATAAAGGCTATGAAAGCCGTTATTCCCGAAAACGGAGAGGATATTCTCCGTACAAAGAGTGATGTTTAATTTATGACCTACAATACACTTTACCGCAATACAATTATGTTATTAAAAAAGGCAGGAAATGAAGCTCCTGCCTTTGATACTATGTGCCTTTTTGAAGATATTCTCGGTATGAACCGCCACAGTCTTATAATAAACGGAAATGTGGAGGTAAGCGAAAACGACCGTAAAAAAATAGAAGCTTCTGCTCAGAAACGTGCGGAAGGCTATCCGCTACAGTACATTCTCGGAAAATGGAGCTTTATGGACTTTGACTTTTTTGTGGGCGAGGGGGTTCTTATTCCGCGTGAAGATACATCTGTGGTCGTAAAGCTCTGCATTGACGAAATAAAGACATTGAAAAAAGAAGCTCCCAAAATACTCGACCTCTGTGCAGGAAGCGGAGCTATAAGCGTAGTACTTTCAAAGCTCATACCTCAAAGTACCGTAACAGCCGTTGAGCTTTACGAAAAAGCCGCATATTATCTCAGAAAAAATATATCGCTCAACCAATGTAAAAATATTTCTTCTGTTATTGCCGATGTTTTCAGGGATATTTCCTTGTTTGAAAATCAGCAGTTTGACGTCATTATATCTAACCCGCCTTATATAATTTCGTCTGAAATATCTCAGCTTCAAAAGGAAGTTCGGTTTGAACCCGAAACAGCTCTCAGCGGCGGTATTGACGGCTTTGATTTTTACCGTGAAATTATCGGCAGCTGGTCACGGCTTCTGAAAAAGAACGGTCTTATGGTCTTTGAGCTTGGCGAAAATCAGTTTGATACCGTGAAAAATATGCTTCTCGAAAACGGCTTTTCAGATATAAATTATGCCTTGGATATTCAAAAAATCAAAAGGGGTATAAGCGGAATAAAATATTCCTGAGCTTAACTCATCATCTTTGGGCGATTGCGGCGAAAAAAGACTTGTCTTTTTTCGGGCGTTAAGAGCTATGCTCTTAACGGGTATGCGGAGAAATCCGCATACCTCGCAATCGCCGCATGCTCTCAGCGTTGACGGAGATATTTTAAAAATCTTTTGGTATTATGTTGAAATAAGTCGTATATTATTATATAATATAAAAGTTATAACTTTTTAACGGAGTTATACAAAAAATTCAGATTATCGGAAAAACGGAGGAAAATTATGAAAAAGGCTCTTTTTATGGCAATGCTGATATGTATAAGTGCGGTATCTTTTGCAGGTTGTTCTGCGGATAAAAAAGCTTCATCATCACAGGCACAGACTCAGGCACAGGCCATAGTGACAGGTACGGAAGCGGCAACTCAGCAGGAAGCAACTCAGAATGTATCAGAACAAGCTCAGGTGCAGCCGGGAGAAGCTGTAGATGCTTCATGGTTCAACGATGCGGTATTTCTTGGTGACAGCGTAACCCTGAAGCTCAGCTACTACTGTGAAGAACACCCCGAAGCACTCGGAACAGCACAGTTTTTCTGTGCGGGAAGTCTTGGATATACAAACGCACTCTGGGACTTGAATGCCGAAGATGCCGTACACCCCTACTATAAAGGAGCTGTACAGCTTTCGGAGAACTGTGCGGTTGCAACAGGAGCTAAAAAGGTATTTGTAATGCTGGGAATGAATGACATAGGCTTGTACGGAGTTGAGGATACCCTGCAAAGCCTTAATACCTTGCTTAGTAAGATACATACAAATTCACCTGAAGCTGCGATTTACGTGCAGTCGGTTACACCTATACTCAACGGCTTTGAAAACGGAAGCTTCAGTAATGAAACAGTAAGAGCATTCAATGCAAGAGTATCACAGTACTGCGAGGTGAACGGGCTTAAATATATAGACATATACAGCCTTATGTGTGATGAAAACGGCTACCTCAAACCTGAAAACTGCGGCGACCCCGAGGCCTTGGGAATACACTTTACTGATTCGGCGTGTGAAATATGGATAGATGCTCTGAAAAGAAATGCAGCTTAAAAATATATCTGTGTACACTTAAAATAAAGGAGAAATAGAAAATGAAAAAATTAACGGCTTTAATGCTTGTTCTCAGCCTTGTGACTGTTATATTGTGTTCCTGTTCATCATCAGAGCCTTCATCACAGACGGCTCCCTCTGTACAGGCTTCAAAAGCTCTTTCCGAGGTTTTTGCGGATATAAAAGCTCAGGTACAGCTTTCAGAGATGAACGAGTTCACAAATGCAGCAAGCCTCGACAGGTATTACGGTATAGCGGAAGCTGATATTCAGGAGTTTGCAGGCGGCATAAACAACTCAGGAGTAGAGCAGGAGGAAATAGTTCTCGTAAAGGCTGCCGACAGCGGCAAGGCGGAAGCTATAAAGGCTGCACTCGAGAACAGACTTAATGCTAAATTAAATGAGAATGTAAACTACAATCCCGAACAGGCTGAGATGATAAAGAAATGTAAGGTAGAACAAAACGAGCTTTATGTTTCGATGATAGTGTCGGAGAACGCCGAAAAAATTACTGAGATATACAAGAGCGAAACAGGAATTGCGTAAATAAAACTGCATTGTGCGGAATGTGCGGCGATTGCAGACCGTTTCGGACTAAGTCCGAAACGAAATTTCAAGGTGTACCTTGAAATTTGACAAAAGCGTGCCGCTTTTGTTGTCTGCAATCGCAGTATGATAAAAGACGGAGGTATGGAAATTCATAAGTGCAGTCATTTATGAAAGGAGATGCAGGGTATGGATAATATATCAAGGCGTGAAGCGGGTATGCTGTACGTATCCGATGAAAGGGTCTGTAACAGATACAACGGTGTAAGCGTATTCTTACGGAGCAGTTCTCAGAAAAGAGGACTGCTCCCGTTATTTTGTACAAAACCGTAACATAAAAAATTTTTTGCCATAATATATTATTGAGTAAACATCTGAAAGGAGATTATTATGGCAGAATATTCTGAATACGGAGTTATTGACAACGAAAGCTCAAAGGACTGTCCGAAAGAAACAGTATGTATAGACGCATACAGGGTTTATGACAGCTGCGGTGATAAAAACTGTTTACAGGATTTGCAGGCATACTTTACAGAAACGGATCAGGCTGTAATTGATCAGGCAAATAATGTACGTATAAAGGACGTAGATGTAATAACCGTTTATGTTGATTTGGATCCCGTACCTTTCCACAGAGGCTTTTACGGAGTGGATATGACGTACTTTTTTGAAGTAACGTTTGATGCGTTTACTGCACCGGCTGCTGTACCTGTATCAGTAAAGGGTTTATGTATGTTCAATAAAAAGGTAGTGCTTTACGGAAGTGAGGGAAACGTAAAGATATTCAGTTCTGATTTTACTATTAGCGATTCTGATAATCAGAGTACACCTATTCAAAATCTGCCCAGAGCGACAGTACAGGTAGCGAAGCCGATAGGTCTTATTGCGGGATTTTCAACGAGTACAGCTGATTACACACCATGCTGTCAGATACCCGGGTTTATAACTAACCGTTTCGGCGGAGAGTTTGTAATGGATGCAGAAAAGAAAGTTACAGTTACGATAGGAATATTCACCATAGTGCAGATAGAGAGAAATGTACAGATGCTTGTTCCGACATATGATTTCTGTGTTCCGAACAAAGAATGTGTAACAAGCTCAGATGACCCCTGCGAGATGTTTGAGAGGATAGAATTTCCTACAGAGGAATTTTTCCCTCCCAAGGTAACAGATTTGAACAGCGATACAGAACCCTGCGGAAGACATTCTTAGAGGTTTAAGGGCTTCACCCTTAAAAATCCTGACGAAGGCTCTGCCCTTGACCCACAAGCCTTTGAAAAGGCTTGACCTAAACTTTATGTTTTGGTCAAACAAATTTTAACCGTCCAAGGAAGCTCTTGGGCGGTATTTTTGCAGAATTATAATTGACAACTATGTGCCGTAAATGATATAATTTTCGGGTAAAAGACAGTTCGTTTGCACTATCCTGTCTATAAAAAAAACTAGGGCATCCAAGGTGTAAAAATATACATCGGGAATGATACGGTCAAGAGGCTGTAATAATGGGCTTATGTGATTTTTCAGTTCAGAGCCTTTGTTGTTGTATTATTCTTTTTGTGAGAAGTACCGGGTGCGTCTGCTTTATAAAGCGGACGCTTTTATTTTGAGGGTGAAGATAAAATGTACAGATTAAAGACATCGGCAGCATTTGACAGTGCACATTTTCTGAAAGGCTATAACGGAAAATGTGCGAACATTCACGGACATCACTGGGTGATTGAGGCTGAGATATACGGCAGAAAATTACAGACGCAGGGCGAAAAAAGCGGAATGCTTACAGATTTCGGGGATTTGAAAAAAGCTGTAAGAGGAGTTGCTGAAAGCTTTGACCATACTTTGATAATACAGAAAGGTACACTCAGGGAAAGTACGAAGAAAGCTCTTGACGAAGAGGGCTTCAGGGTTACGGAGGTTGACTTCCGGCCTACAGCAGAGAATTTTGCAAAATACTTTTATACGGTGCTGAAAGAAAGAGATAAGCTTCAGATGTACAGCGTGACGGTATATGAAACGCCTGATAACTGTGCCTGTTACGGGGAGGAAATATAGTGGTGCTTAACGTAGTTGAAAAATTTGTAAGTATAAACGGTGAGGGAGCTCATGCAGGAGAGCTTTCGGCATTTATACGTTTTAAGGGCTGCAATCTTAGCTGCTCATACTGCGATACAAAGTGGGCAAACTGCAAGGATACCGAAGCAAAGCATATGTCGCCGCAGGAGCTTTCGGAATGGGTAATGCAGCAAAGGGTTATCAACGTTACGCTTACAGGCGGAGAGCCTCTTTTACAAAAAGGTATAGAAGAATTGATTGAGCTTCTTGCAGGAAACGGGATCAGGGTTGAAATAGAAACAAACGGAAGTATTCCGCTTGAAAAATTTGCAGCATTGAAGCATCGTCCTGTGTTTACTATGGATTATAAGCTGCCGTCAAGCGGTATGGAAAAATTTATGTATACGGACAACTTTTCACTTTTGAAAAAAAGCGATACTGTCAAAATGGTGGCAGGAAGCAGTACAGATTTGAAAAGAGCCTTGTACATAATAAGAAAGTATTCGCTTTCAGACAGATGCCATATATACCTTAGTCCTGTTTTCGGACATATAGAGCCGTCGGATATGGTTGAATTTATGATAAAGCACCATCTGAATAAGGTAAGGCTACAGTTACAGCTGCATAAATTCATATGGGAGCCTGAAAGAAGAGGAGTGTAAGTATAATTTTATGGACAGAAAAGCTATAGAGGAACATATAAAGGGAATACTTAAAGCGATAGGAGAAGACCCCGAAAGAGAGGGACTTAGAGAAACTCCGCAGAGGGTAGCGAGAATGCTTGAAGAAGTACTGGAAGGAACAGCCTACAGCAACCACGAAATAGCAGAGATGTTCGGAAAGACTTTTGAGTATGAGAGCTGTGCCGACAGCGAAAGTGCCGTAGTGATGAAGGATATTACGGTTTTCAGCTATTGTGAGCATCATATGGCACTTATGTATAATGTCAGGGTAAACGTAGCCTATATACCCAACGGCAAGGTACTCGGTATGAGCAAGATTGTACGTATATGCGATATGGCGGCTAAAAGATTACAGCTTCAGGAAAAGCTCGGAAGAGATATTGCGGAAATAATATCGGAAGCAGCAGGAACGGAAGATGTCGGAGTAGCGATAAGTGCCTGCCACAGCTGTATTACTGCAAGAGGAATAAAGAACCCCGACGCAAAAACCGTAACAACAACACTCAGCGGAAAATTCCGCAGTGACACAGACCTGAAAGAGCTTCTCAGATTTGAATAAGAATTTATTACAGTAATGAAAGGGTATGTATGCTTATGAAAGCACTTGTATTACTAAGCGGCGGTGTAGACAGTGCAACCTGTCTTGCGGTTGCCGTTGACAAATACGGAAAGCAAAATGTGCTGGCATTGTCTGTAGCCTACGGACAGAAGCACAACAAGGAAATAATCTCAGCTGAAAATATAGCCGCTTACTACGGCGTAAGACTTTTAAAGCTCGACCTGGCAAAAATATTTGAGGGTTCGGACTGTTCGCTTTTAAAGGGTTCGGAAAGTGAAATTCCTAAAGAAAGCTATGCGGCTCAGCTTAAAAGTACGGACGGCTTGCCCGTGTCTACCTATGTGCCGTTCAGAAATGGTCTGTTTTTGTCGGCAGCTGCAAGCATAGCACTGTCAAACGGCTGCGGAGAAATCTATTACGGAGCACACAGCGACGATGCCGCAGGAAATGCCTATCCTGATTGCAGCAAGGAATTTAACGAAGCCATCAATACGGCGATTTACATAGGAAGCGGAAATCAGCTTAAAGTAAAAGCTCCGTTTGTAGGAATGAAAAAAGCTGATGTAGTCAGAACAGGACTTAATCTTAATGTACCCTATGAGCTTACATGGAGCTGCTACGAGGGAAGCGATACCCCCTGCGGACTTTGCGGAACGTGCCGTGACAGAATGGCAGCGTTCGAGGCAAACGGAGTAACCGATCCGCTTCTGAAAGGAGAATAATATTGAGCAGAATAACAGAAAACGAAAGAGGAAACATAACTCTTTTAGGAAATAAAAATACGGTATATGAGAACAGCTATTCTCCAAAGCTGCTTGAAGCATTTCCGAACAAGCATACAGATAACGATTATTTTGTAAAGTTCAACTGTCCCGAATTTACAAGTCTTTGTCCTGTTACGGGACAGCCTGATTTTGCGACAATATATATTTCCTACATTCCCGGTAAGCTTATGGTAGAGAGCAAATCACTGAAGCTTTATCTTTTCAGCTTCAGAAATCACGGAGATTTTCACGAGGACTGCGTTAATATAATAATGAAAGACCTGATAAAGCTTATGAACCCTAAGTATATAGAGGTATGGGGGAAATTTCTGCCCCGAGGAGGCTTGTCCATTGACCCTTACTGCAATTACGGAATGCCCGGTACAAAGTGGGAAAAGCTCGCTTGGGAAAGACTTGCACATCACGATATGAACCCCGAAGCTGTGAACAACCGATAATGATTTTTAAAACTGTGATGACAGGAGGTTGAATATGAAACAAATAAAAAAATCAAAAAGGTTCAAAAAGCGTTATATATTTATGTTTTCGATAATATTTCTTATAGCAGCAGGAATACTTCTATTTGTTTTCTGTACGGGAAATCACTATACCTTTACATACAAATATTTTTCTACAGACTATCAGATGGACGAAAGCAAAATCAAATTTAAAATATCTGATGAAAGCATAGTAAAGGCTGAAAAAGTGTATGTAAACGAAAACAATAAAATCTGTATTGATTTGGTTTCACAGAAAAGAGGCGACACCTCCATAAGGACATATTACGGTAAGATACATATGGCTGAAATCAACATTCACGTTGACAGGTTCGGTATTATTCTTGAAAAAGGAAACCTGACCTTCAACGGATACCGTTATATGGAGTACGCCTTTGTTATATGTATAGCTGTTGTATTTGCATTTATGGCATTTTCATATATAGAGAGCTTCAGAAGAGCGGATTTTTCATACTCTATGGTTGCATACGGAGCGGTATCGCTGTATTCTCTGGCGATAGTGGTTTATACCTGCTATTATTTTATTAATTTCGCAAATGATACATTCAAGCATTTTTTATACAGAATTTATGAAACGGGAGTATTGTTTGCAATAGTTGCATCACTGCCGATGTTTGTCGTTTCGTTTGCTATGGCGTTCAGCAATATATGGCTTGTACGTCATGAGGGCTTCCGTCCCGTAAATCTTCTGGGAATATTTCTGGGTATATTTACATTTATCGGAACCCTGTTTGTATATGAGGGAAGATACTTGTTCTACGGTACAAATGCAGTAGTTTACAAAATTTATGATACATTATATTTTATGCTTTCATATACAGTAAGCTTTATGGAATGTCTTTTCCTGTTCATAATGCTTACAGCGTTTATGTCCACACGCTACAAGCCGCCATATAACAAGGATTATATAATGATACTCGGCTGCGGAATAAGAAAGGACGGCGGACTTACTCCTCTGCTCAGGGGCAGGGCGGACGCTGCCCTGAATTTTGAGGCGGCTCAGTATGAGCAGACGGGAAAGCACGCAAAATTCATACCGTCAGGCGGACAGGGCTCTGATGAAATAATCTCAGAGAGTGAAGCAATCAAACGCTATCTTCTCGAAAAGGGCGTACCCGAGGAACGCATTCTGAAAGAGGACAAGTCAGTAAACACCTTCCAGAATATCCTGTTTTCAAAGCAGGTTATAGAAAATGATGCAGGCTCGGCGGAAAATATAAAGGCGGCTTTTGCAACAACCAACTACCACATTTTCAGAGGTTATGTTCTTTCACAGAAGCATAACCTTGACGCTCAGGGAATTTCCGCAAAAACCAAGTGGTATTTTTATCCCAACGCCTTTCTGCGTGAGTTTGTCGGACTTCTGGCTGAGAAGAAAATACAGATTTCCATTATAATAGTATCAATAATACTTTTCTTTGTTTCAATATATAACATATTGTCGTTGATGTAAAAGCAAAAGGACTGCCGGGCTTTCGCCCACGCAGTCCTTTATAATTTGTATTTGTGTATTATGTTATCTGTTTACTGAGCGTTACTGAGCGTCAACAGAGGGGAAAAGCTCTCTGAAGCTTTCGCTGTCGTAGATACCGCCGCCGAAGCGTGACTTGATTATGTAGTAATTGTCCACATGACTGTTTACCAGTTCATTGCTTATTCTTACGTCAAAGCAGTAGTACTCAACATCTTTACCGTAATCCTCAACCGTTACAGAACCGAGATAATGAGCATTAAGTCTTTCATCGCCGCCGCCGAGATATTCAAGCAGGGCTGCCTTAGCATCGGCAACTGTGAAATCCTCTGTTTTTACTGCGTCATCAGAAGTATCGGGTTCTTCATCGCCCTCATTGATATTAAATCTGCCTGCAAAAGCTTCGCTGTCATAGATGCCGCCGCCGTGACGTGAATTTATAACATAATAGTAATCAACGTGGCTGTTTGTAATTTCGTTAAGAAGTCTTACATCGAAACGGAAGTACTCAACACTCTGACCGTACTCTTCTACCGTTACGGAGTCAAGATAGGTGGCATTAAGTCTTTCGTCACCGCCGAGGAACTGGAGCAAAGCATCTCTTGCGTCATCTGTAGTGAATTCGTCTTCTTTGATTATCTCAGAAACATTGAATGTACTTTCCTGTGTGGGAGCTTCTGTAGGAGCTTCTGTTTCTTCCTCTGTGGGAGCTTCCGTGGGAGCTTGTGTAGGCTTCTGAGTAGCCTTGGCTGTGGGCTTTTCGGAAGCCTTTGCTGTAGATTTCTGAGTAGCGTTTGCTGTAGCGGAAGCTGATGTTGCCGCAGAAGCACCTGTTTTATCGTTATTGCAGCCTGTAAAAGCAGCAGTCATTGTAATTGCCATAGCGGCTGCAAGCATAATAGTCAATGTCTTTTTCATATCTTTTTTACACCTCAAAATATGTGAAAATATACAATTATATCGCCACATTAATTTATTAATCTGCGACTTTAATGAAATTATACAATAAACCTATGTGAAATGCAATAAAAAAAGATTTAATTTTTTGTAACATTTACTTAAAAAAAGGTAATAATTATTTAGTTTTTGTCATTTTTTCAGTAACTCCGAAATACTATGACTTCGACACTACAAGGTTTATGTCAGGCATTTTCAAAGGCTTGCGGTTTCCGAAGTCAGAGCCTTTGTCGTTTAAGGGCAAAGCTCTTAAACGACAAAGGGCTGTGCAAAGTTCTTGCATAGCCCTCGTAAGTTTATTTAACTTTTACGGTACATGTTTTGGTTTTGCCGTTCGAGGTTTTTACAGTAATTGTAGCTGTACCGACTTTTTTAGCTGTAACCTTGCCTTTTTCGACCGTTGCTACTGTACTGTCACTGCTGCTCCAGCTGTAATATGTGAAAGCGTCAGAGGGCGTGAGCGTAGGAGTAAGCTTGCAGGTCTTGCCAACCTGAAGCTCAAAGGATATGCCTCAGGATTTTGCAAGTGTTTACAAAGGCTTGACCTTAAATTTACATTTTGGTTATCATTATTATTTCAATTTTATTTTAGCACTATTTTTTTATATTTTCAATGAAAAAATGAATAACTTGAAGAAATCTGATTAGTTAAAATATATAGTATATTTTAACTGTAGTATTTTAAATTATGTTTAAGCTACAAAAAGCATTTAATTATAAAGGTGTTTTTGATAAGCTATTGACAAATTGTTGAATAAGAGTTATTATATATATAGTTAGAAAAGCCTAACTATATACTTTGTATAAATAAAGGCTTTCAAAAGGGGGATTTCGTATGATGCCGTTGTCGATGTCAGGTATCGGAGAAGAAAATGTAATAAAGAAAATAGGAGGAAGTCCGGAAGTAAAAAGACATCTTGAAAATCTTGGCTTTGTAGCGGGAGGAAGCGTAAAGATAGTCAATAAGCTTGGAGAAAATGTAATAGTCAACGTGAAGGAAGCAAGAGTTGCCATAAGTGAGGAAATGGCAAGAAAAATTATGGTATAACGGAGGAAATAACAATGAAAACGCTTAAAGATGTAGCAATCGGACAGACGGCAATGGTTAAGAAGCTTCACGGTGAGGGAGCTGTAAAACGCAGGATTATGGATATGGGAATTACAAAGGGGACGGAGGTATTTGTAAGAAAGGTAGCACCCTTGGGCGACCCCATAGAGCTTAAAGTAAGAGGCTATGAGCTTTCCATAAGAAAAGCAGATGCTGAGCAGATAGAAGTTGAGTAATAAAAAATCATATTGAGAGAACCGCTTCGGCTTTCTCAATATGATTTACCATAAAGGTTAGTTGATTATAACATAATGAAATGAAAGGAAGAAAGTTATGAAAGAACTGCGAATTGCTCTTGCAGGCAACCCGAACTGCGGTAAGACGACACTGTTCAATGCACTTACAGGCTCAAATCAGTTTGTCGGAAACTGGCCGGGTGTAACGGTTGAGAAGAAAGAGGGCAAGCTGAAAAAACAGGAGGGTGTAGTTGTTACAGACCTGCCGGGTATATACTCACTTTCGCCGTATACGCTTGAGGAGGTAGTGGCAAGAAATTATCTTATTGACGAACGTCCCGATGCAATCCTGAATATTATTGACGGCACAAATCTTGAGAGAAACCTCTATCTTACAACACAGCTTACAGAGCTTGGAATACCCGTTGTGATTGCAATAAATATGATGGATATTGTAAAGAAGAGCGGAGATAAAATCAATGTGGAAAAGCTTTCGAGGAGACTTGGCTGTAAGATTATAGAGATTTCTGCACTTAAAGGTACGGGCATTACGGAAGCAGCTGAAGCTGCAATAGCTGCCGCAAAGGAAGAAAAGACTGTTCCGAAGCATACCTTCAACGGAACGGTTGAGCATGCTCTTGCACACATTGAGGAAGCGGTTGTCCACGATATGCCGGAGGAAAGACAGCGTTGGTATTCGATAAAGCTGTTTGAGCGTGACGAAAAGGTAATGGAGAAGCTTAACCTTTCCGAAAAAGTACGCAGTCATATAAACAGGGATATTGAAGCGGTTGAAAAGGAGCTTGATGATGACTCCGAAAGTATTATTGTTAATGAACGCTATGAATATATTTCATCTGTTATAAAGGAATGTTACAAGAAAAAGAACAGCAACGCACTTTCGGTATCTGACAAGATTGACAAGGTAGTAACCAACAGATTTCTGGGTCTGCCGATATTTGCGTGTATAATGTTTCTTGTTTATTACATAGCAATGGTTGCAGTGGGAACGCCTGCTACAGACTGGACAAACGATAACCTTTTCGGTGACGGCTTCCATTTATTCGGTATAGGTGCGGCTTCATATGAGGAAAAAGCCGAAGAATATTCAAATGCGGTCAATGCCGTAAGTGCTTTTTACGAGCTTGATACGGAGGCTGAGGACTTTGACGAAAAAGCCGTGCTTGAAGAAATGGCGTCGGTAAAAGCGGAGAAAAATACCGCTGTTATTTCGGTAGAGGACGAGGAAACGCTTGAAACTGTTGATATGACAGTCTATTTTGACAAGGTTCCCGAGGATGCCGATGAGGAAGAGGTTATAGGAGTTTCCTATAAAGACGCAGTGAATTACTTTGAGGAAAACGGCTTTGAAGAGCCTGACCCTGCATCAGACGGAATATGGGTTCCGGGTATACCCGCTTTGGTTGAGAGCGGACTTGACAGCATAGGGGTTGCCGACTGGCTCAAAGGACTTGTGCTTAACGGTATAATAGCAGGTGTAGGTGCTGTACTGGGATTTGTTCCGCAGATGCTGGTGCTGTTTTTCCTGCTTGCATTCCTTGAGGCTTGCGGATATATGGCACGTATTGCTTTTGTGCTTGACAGGGTATTCAGAAAATTCGGACTTTCGGGAAAATCGTTCATACCTATGCTTATAGGAACAGGCTGCGGTGTACCCGGTATTATGGCAAGCCGTACAATTGAAAATGAGCGTGACAGACGTATGACGATTATGACAACAACATTTATTCCCTGCGGTGCAAAGCTGCCTTTCATATCTATGATAGCAGGTGCTATATTCGGAAAAGCTCCATGGGTAGCTGTTTCGGCATACTTTGTAGGAATGGCTGCTATAATAGTTTCGGGTATTATGCTTAAAAAGACAAAGATGTTTGCAGGCGACCCTGCTCCTTTCGTAATGGAGCTTCCTGCGTACCATATGCCTACATTGGTAAATGTACTGCGTTCGATGTGGGAGCGTGGCTGGTCATTCATAAAGAAAGCAGGCACAATTATTCTGCTTTCGACAGTGGTTATATGGTTTACAACATATTTCGGATTTGTTGACGGGGCTTTCAGAATGCTTGCTGAAGACGAGCTTGATAAATCAATTCTTGCGGCTATAGGTTCAGCTATTGCATGGATATTTATACCTTTGGGCTGGGGCAACTGGCAGGCAGCTGTTGCATCAATAACAGGTCTTGTTGCCAAAGAAAACATTGTCGGTACTATGGGAATCCTTTACGGCGGTGGAGATCAAACTGTATGGCAGACTTTGGGAAGTGCGTTTACAGGTGTTACAGGATATTCATTCCTTGTATTCAATCTGCTTTGTGCTCCCTGCTTTGCGGCAATCGGTGCTATCAAGCGTGAAATGAACAGTGCTAAATGGACTTGGTTTGCTATAGGCTATCAGTGCGGTTTTGCGTACGTTATCGCATTTATTATAAATCAGATAGGCTCACTTTTTGCAGGCGGTACGGTTACAGTATGGAATACTGTAGGTGCAATTATAGCAGGTGCAGCAATAGGCTGTATGGTTTATATGCTGTTCAGACCTTACAAGGAGTCAAACAGACTTACAAGAGAGGTAAAAGTTAAGGGTTAAGATAAAGTTTTCAGATTTCGGGAGGTTTTGATTATGCTTGAATGGTTGTATGCCAATATGGGTACAATATCTGTGGGAATTATAGTTCTGGCGATTATCGCATTTGCGGCTTATTCTGTCGTAAGGGATAAGAAAAAAGGAAAAAGCTGTTCTTCCTGCGGAGGAGGCTGTGACGGCTGCTGCGGCTGTTCGGGCTGTTCAACTCATGAGAGCTGCGGCGGAAATTCCGAATAAGCTTCAAATAAATCTGACTGCTTCAGGGACGGAGATTTTTAACTCTGTCCCTGAAAAAAAGAACACAAGTAAGTCTTAACTAACTCAAAAAACAATCTGAAACCTCACCTCAACAAAATCATAAGGTTTAGGTCAAGCCTTTTTAAAGGCTTGCGGGTCGAGGGCAGAGCCCTCGTCAGGATTTTTAAGGGTGAAGCCCTTAAACGGAAACGGGATTTTTAAGGGTGAAGCCCTTAAACGGAAAAGGAGAAATGAAATGAGTGTAGTAATAATAGGCGGAAATGAATGTATGGTGCGTAAATATAAGGATTTGTGCGAAGAATATAATTGCAGAGCAAAGGTCTTTGTAAAAATGATTTCCGAAATGAAAAATAAAATAGGAAGTCCCGATCTGATAGTATTGTTTACCAATACGGTTTCCCATAAAATGGCAAGATGTGCCTTGAGCGAAGCAAGGGGAAACAGTACAGTAATAGTAAAATCACATTCAAGCTCTGCATCGGCACTGAAAGGTATACTTGATGTATATGCTACCTGAAAATTTGTGCATAAACGGAAAGGAAGGTTAATATGTCGGACGAAATTATCGTCAGCCACTGCTCACCCACACTGGCGGGAATTAAAACAGCAAATATATTTTCCGCAGAATATGAAAGTAAAAAATCTGTTATGGCAGAATTGAAAAATCTTAATTCTGTTTTGTCACCAAAGGGTCTTGAGGCTGTAGCGTTGAGCTTCGGAAAAAAACGGGCTCTTATATATATTTACAGACCTGCAAGACTGGCAAGAGATTTGTCGGATAAAAATGCAGTGAGGATTTTATCCGCTAACGGCTATAAAAGCAGTGCTCCTGATGAGTGCATATCAAAGCTTATTGAAAAATTTAACGAAAAGGAAGAATTTCCGCACGAAATAGGTCTGTTTCTGGGCTATCCTCCCGATGACGTGAGCGGCTTTATAGAAAATAATGCCTGCAACTATAAATTAAAAGGTCTTTGGAAAGTATACGGTGATGAGGAAAAGGCGAAAATACTTTTTGAAAGATATAAAAAATGTACAAGGCTCTACTGTGAGCAGCTCAAAAAAGGCAAGACAATTAAACAGCTTACTGTCGCTGTTTGATTATAGATTATTTTTATTTTGAAAGGCTGATGTATTTATGAGTAAAATTGCGGTTGTATATTGGAGCGGTACGGGAAATACCGAGGCTATGGCTTATGCTGTTGCAGATGGTGCGAAAAATGCAGGTGCAGATGCCGTTGTTTTTACTGCTTCCGAATTTGACAGAGATAAACTGTCTGAGTTCGACGGCGTTGCTTTCGGGTGTCCCTCTATGGGCTCGGAGGAACTCGAGGACAGCGAGTTTCAACCCATGTTTGAGTCCTGCAAGCCTAAGCTTAAAGGCGTTAAGACAGCGTTGTTCGGCTCTTACGGCTGGGGTGACGGAGAGTGGATGCGTAACTGGTCCGAGGATACCGTTAATTCAGGTGCGGTTATGGCTGCCGATTTTGTTATCTGTAACGAAGCACCTGATGACGATGCCGTAAAGGCTTGTAAGGCTCTCGGAGCTTCTCTTGTTAAGTAAACTGCCATAATTAAAAGCCTTGCACTGTAAGCCGCCCCTGCGTCCGCCGAGCATTCGGCGGACGCAGGGGCGGCTTCTGCTTATCATTCAGAATACTCTTGCAAGCTCCAGATACAAGTACCAATCGTTTCTGGACTCCTTATAAATATAAAATACGATGTAATTTTTCTTTCGGGGAATTTTCTTA